>JAITES010000128.1 GCA_031281925.1 Treponema sp.
TGGTGCTCCACCGTGGGGGAAGCCATCATAAAGGCTTCACCGTTGATGATCTCGTAGCGTTCGGGACCTTCCCATTCAAGGTAGTCCGCATAAGTGAAATAGCTGTCTTCATTCGATGATCGTAAAGGATCGGGCATGTCACATACTATAACCCTTATGCGAAGGTTTTGCAACGAACAGACCGCAGGGGTATTATTAATGAAATAGTGTCTGTCTATAAAGCCGGTTAATAACCCAGCCCCGGCCCTCTATTTTCCCCGCCGACTTTCCACCAAAGCCTCTCCTGTGCTACTATTGTCTCAATGAAAGCTGATAAAGTGCCCGGGGCCCTCATTGACGGAGCTTCACGCATCATCAAGGGGAAACGGGAATTTCTGGAACTCCTGACTGCGGCGGTTCTCGCCGGAGGGCATGTACTTATAGAGGATAATCCCGGTCTGGGGAAAACCACGGTGGCAAAGGCCGTTGCCCGGCTCATTGACGGGGGGTCGAGGGGTCTTGTCTTCAAGCGGATTCAGTTTACCCCGGATCTTTTGCCCTACGATATTACCGGGGTGGATGTTTTCGATCCCAAAACCCGGAAGTTCAGATTTGTACCCGGCCCGGTGCTTGCAAATATAGTTCTGGCGGATGAGATCAACCGTACCACTCCCAAGGTTCAGTCGGCCCTGCTGGAAGTGATGGCGGAACGGCAGGTTACCGTGGGCGCCGAAACCCATCTGCCGCCTGAACCTTTCTTTGTCATCGCCACCGAAAATCCCATCGAAAGCGAGGGGACTTTTCCCCTGCCTGCGGCCCAGCTTGACCGTTTCATGATGAAGCTTTCCCTGGGTTATCCCGACCGGGAATCGGAACTTGCAATCCTTGAAGAGAATCCGGCTGCCGAAGGTCTTGAAAAGCTTGAACCGGTCTGTTCGGTTGCGGATTTCCGTTCTGCCCGGAAGATGGCCGCGGGGATCTTCTGTCATGCAAGTCTCAAGGAGGCCATTGTCGATATGGTGAGGGATACCCGCCTTCACCGGGCCTTCGTGCTGGGAGCCTCTCCCAGGGCGGCTCTGCATCTTCTGGAAGCGGCCAGAGCCCTGGCCCTGGTGCGGGGCAGGAATTTTGTCAGCGATGAAGATCTGATGACTCTTGCCGCTCCGGTTTTGACTCACCGGCTCAAGTTACGCGATCCGCGTTCCGCGGGGGACAAGCTTGTCCGGGAGATATGTCTCGCCCGGCTTGAGGGGATTAAAAAGGATTGAAAGAAAGGCGCGTGAGCCCTGCGGCCTTCTATCCCCGGACAATGGGGTTTTTTGTCTTCCTCATCGTGATCCTCGCCTTTACTGCCGGGCTTTTCCGGAATGAGCTGGCGCTTTTCCTGGTAGCCGCGGTTCTGCTGGCTATCTGGGCTTACTGTCTCCTTTTTACCCTGATTCTTGCCTTTCTCAACCGGAAGCGGGCCCGTTCACTCTCCTTCAAAATAAGTCCCGGCCGTATCACGGCGGGGGAAGAAACGGCGCTTCTGCTTGAACAGGGATCGGAACACGGGCTTTCCGGGTTTTTTGTGTTTCCTGCCATTATTGCCCGCTGCAGGATCAATCTCCACACAAAAGACGGGCGGCTTCTCGGGCACATGTTCAACCCTGTTCATCTTGAAAACGGGATCAGCTTTTTTACTGTTCCCGAACGGGGGGCCTGGTACTGTCTCAGCGACGAGGTTCTGATCATGGACAGTCTGGGTTTCTTCTGCTTCTCCTACAGAAGCTTTCAGGAGGGGAGTCCCCGGCTTCTGGCAGGCCCCCGTTCCGGCGCCGCCGCGGAACCGGTACATGCCCGTTCCGGCGGGGAGGAACAGCGTAACGCATACAACTATCAGCGTACCGACAACCTTATCGAACACCGGCCCTATATTCCCGGAGACGATCCCCGCAGGATCAACTGGAAGCTTTACAGTCATCAGGGGGAACTCTTTGTCCGGGAAGGCGAAAGGGAACCTCCTCCCCATTCCCGGCTTACCATTCTGGTGGATACCCAGACTGATCCCGCTCTCTATTCGGTCCGGACAGGAAGGCAGGCGGCCGATATGCTCTGCGAATACGCGTTGGCAGCCGCCCTGGACTGTGTGGGCAAGGGGATGGAGATACGGCTCGGCTGGATCGGCGGCGGAGCGCGGGGGCAGAGTCCCGAAGAGTTGTCCGCAGCCCTGGCCTATCCGGCCTCTCTGCCGCTCAAGGCCGCGGGGGAACTGGCTTCCGCTGTGGATTCTGTTGACGCCGCCGGAATTTCGCTTTCTCAGGACGCGCTTTCCCCGGAACGCGGCTGCCTCATCCTGGCCCTTCCCCGCAAGCCCCTGCCGGGGCCGAAGGACGGCTTTCCCCTCCGGAGTACCGGTTTTGTTGGGGGGGACAGCGCCCTTGACCGTTTCCTGCAGAAACAGGGGTCCGCCCAGCGTATCGAACTCCTCTTTCTCTACGGCGGCCCTGATTCCCAGGCCGGGGGAGGCCGTTCAATTCGGGAAGCGGCACAAAGTTCCGCCTCAATCTACAGTCAAAAGCCGGGGATCAAGGCCCGCCCTGTGTTTTATGATAGAATAGAGTCAAGAGAATAAGAAATGCAGCTCTATACTCCACATTCCAGAATCCCCGCCGTAGAGAGTTCGGTCGCTCTTACGCTTCATTCCCTTGCCCTCTTTACCATCCTTTTTCAGTTCCGGCTGGTAAGCCGGGACATGGCCGACAGTCCGGTATTTGTTACAACGCTTCTGGCAGGTTTTCTGGGCGGACTCTCCTTTGCCCTGACGGTCAAGGCGCCCCTTGTTTCCTTCTCCGGACTCGTTCTGGTGCCCTGGATCTGCCGTTTCTTCATCAGCATGCCCCGCTATTTTGCGCCGAATTTGGCTGTATCCCTCGATTCCCTGCTCCTCAACCTTGACCGGAACTACTTTGTCGTCCTTATCCCCTACTATTGGGCCGCTTTCAGCACGGCGGCTTCACTCAAGTCCCGGACATTCCTCCGTGCCTCCATCGTGGCGGGCATGGTACTGCTCCTGATTGTGTATTCCATGGCCCGGACGGTAAACATCGGCCTCTACCGCTTCCCCGTGGTGATGATTCTCATCTTTTCGGGTCTCCTCCTCCTTGAAGCGGCGGCCCTTCTTTTCTCCCTGCCCCGGGAAGTCAGGCTCCGCCGGGGGGAGATTCTGCCTGCCGCGGCTGTCCTCATTCTTCTCACCCTGCTGGGCGGCTTCCTATTCCTTAAACCCTCCCAGGAACGGGCGGTGGAGCAGGGGGGCGGGCTTCTTGAGCCTAAACTCTTCAGCTTTGATTTTTCCCAGTTTCTCAGGCTGGAAACCGAGATCAGCATGAAGGATGATCTTGTGTTTATCGTAAAGAAGGATTCCGAAGACAGCCACATTCTCCTGCGCCGCTATGTGCTTTCCGGGTACAGCCGGAAGCAGGGTTTCTTCCGTATGGAAGACATCGACGAAAAGACTCACCCCCAGCGCCTCCCCGTAACGCGGACTCTGTTCGACGATCCGGGGCCCATCAGGGATTCCCGGCTTACCAATCAGGAATACTACCTGGTGAACTTCGATTCGGCGGCCTTCATCGGCATGAATGCGCCTCTGGAGGTGGTTCCCTTTGAAACCTGGGATACCTCTTCCTTCAGCTCCGCCTATGCGGTGCAGAGCAGGGTCTGCGAAGCCCTCTCCTTTGAACTTTACGATTCCCTTCTGGAAGCTCCAAATGCGGAGAACCTGGGCCTCAGCGCGGAGGAGTACGCCCTGTACACCGAATACGGCGGGGACGAGCGTCTGGCCGCCTATGCCCGGGAGATAACCGAAGGTCTGGATTTCTACTGGGAGAAGGTAGATGCCGTCTATGAATGGCTCAAGTACGGCGATTACCGTTACAGTCTTAAACCCGGTATAGCTCCCGACGGGGATCAGCTTTCGTATTTCCTCTTTGAATCGAAGAAGGGTTACTGTTCCTATTATGCCTTTTCCATGGCCCTGCTGCTCCGTTCCATAGGAATTCCCGCGCGGGTAGGAGCCGGCTTCTTTATCAATCCTGAAGAAAACACCTTTGACTACTATCCTGTCCGTTCCAACATGGCCCATGCCTGGGTGGAAGTACCCTTTCCCGGTTACGGCTGGATGGAATTCGATCCCACAAGCGATGAACTGGCCGCGGGGGAAGAATTCCGTTTCTCCTCAGGAGATCAGGGCCAGTTTGAAAGGCTCATGAAGGAGATTCTCGATAACCATTCGAAGCTCAGGGCAAAAGAGGGCGCCGAAGAGGAAAGGGAAGCCTCCGTCATGGATAATTTTCTTGACGG
>JAITES010000178.1 GCA_031281925.1 Treponema sp.
TTGGGGACACGATGGATCACATGGAACTGGAACGGGAACGGGGCATCACCATTCAGTCCTCGGCTACCCAGGTTACCTGGAAGGATTATACGATAAATCTTATCGATACTCCCGGACACGTGGACTTTACCATTGAGGTTGAACGTTCCCTCCGGGTACTGGACGGGGCAATTCTCGTGCTCTGCGCGGTCGGCGGGGTCCAGAGTCAGTCCATTACCGTAGACCGGCAGCTTAAACGCTACCATGTGCCCCGGATTGCCTTTGTGAACAAGTGTGACCGTACCGGCGCCAATCCTTTCAAGGTGCGGCTGCAGCTCCGGGAAAAACTGGGGCTCAATGCGGTGCTTATACAGATCCCCATCGGACTTGAGGACAAGCTTGAGGGCATGGTGGATCTTATCACCATGAAGGCGGTCTACTTTGACGGAGATCAGGGTGAAACGATTCGCTATGCGGAGATCCCTTCTCACCTCAAAGCCGATGCGGAAAAATACCGGGAAGAACTGCTGGATGCGGTTTCCATGTTCTCCGACGAACTTGCGGAACTCTACCTCGAAGGGGAGGCGATTCCCGAAGATCTGTTCCACGAGGCTATCCGGAAGGGTACTCTGTCGGAGAAATTTGTTCCCGTTATGGTAGGTTCAGCCTATAAAAACAAGGGGATTCAGCTTCTTCTGGACGGAGTAAAAAATTATCTCCCGAATCCTTTGGAAGTTAAAAACTTCGCCCTTGACCTTGAAAACAACGAGGAACAGAAGGAACTTTCCTGCGACGAAAAAAGTCCCACGGTAGCCCTGGGCTTCAAGCTTGAAGACGGTCAGTACGGTCAGCTTACCTACGTGAGGATCTACCAGGGCGCCCTGAAGAAAGGCGACGAACTCTTTAACACCCGCGCCCGCAAGCGTTTCAAGGTAGGGCGGCTGGTACGGATGCACTCGGATAATATGGAAGATATTACCGAAGGATCTCCGGGGGACATTGTGGCCCTCTTCGGTATCGACTGCGCCTCGGGCGACACCTTCTGCGGCGGCGGACTTAACTACGCCATGAGTTCGATGTATGTGCCTGAACCCGTTATCTCTCTGGCCATCGATCCCAAGGACAAAAAAAGCGCCGATCAAATGGCCAAGGCCTTAAACCGCTTTACCAAGGAAGATCCTACCTTCCGTACCTTTGTGGATCCTGAATCCAACCAGACGATCATCCAGGGTATGGGGGAACTTCATCTGGAAGTCTACATAGAGCGGATGAGGCGTGAGTACAAATGCGAGGTTGAGACGGGCATGCCCCAGGTTGCCTACCGGGAAGCCATTACCCAGCGTGCCGAATTCAACTATACCCACAAGAAACAGACCGGCGGTTCAGGTCAGTACGGCCGTGTAGCAGGCTACATGGAGCCCTGGAACGGCGGCGACTACGAATTTGTGGACAATATCAAGGGCGGCGCCATTCCCACAGAATTCATTCCCAGCTGCGACAAGGGCTTCAAGGAGGCGGTCAAGAAGGGAAGCCTTATCGGATTCCCCATCGTCAATATCCGCTGCCTTATCAACGACGGTCAGAGCCACCCGGTGGACTCTTCGGACATCGCCTTCCAGCTTGCCGCTATCGGCGCCTTCCGGGAAGCCTATCACAAGGCCAAGCCCTGTATTCTGGAACCGATTATGAAGGTTGCGGTTGAAGGGCCCACAGAATTTCAGGGAAATATTTTCGGTTCAATCAACCAGCGCCGTGGTATAATATCGGCATCGACCGAAGACGGGGTGTTTAGCCGTGTGGAAGCGGAAGTTCCCCTGAGCGAGATGTTCGGCTATTCCACGGTGCTCCGCTCCCTTACCCAGGGCAAGGCCGAGTTCACCATGGAGTTCCTCAAATACGGCAAGGTGCCCCAGAGCATCAGCGAGGTGCTTGTAAAAGAGTACGAAGAAAAAAGGCGGAAAGAACGTTCCTGAGGGAATACCGGGGAAAAGCGATTATTTTCTCCATATCTTAAATTGGAAGGAAAGACAAATGGTAAAATCAGAATTAATCGCCCGCAGTCCGGTGCGGATATTTGAAAAGTCCATCCATGGAGGACTTAAAAGCGGCGAAGTGGGGCTCATCGTTTCATCCAGCGGCATCGGGAAGACCAGTGTACTGGTACAGATTGCCCTGGACAAGCTTCTGCAGAACAGGAAGATTATTCATGTGTCCTTCACCCAGAACACCGGTTATGTGCTTGCCTGGTACGAGGATATTTTTGATGAATTCATCAGCCGGAAGAATCTGGAGAATGCCCAGGAAATAAAAAATGAAATTACCAAAAACCGGGTTTTGATGAATTTTAACCAGGACGGGGTTACAGGCGATCAGGTTATCAAAAGCCTCAGGGCGATGATTGTGGAAGGGGGCTTCAAGGCCGAATCTATCATCGTGGACGGCTTTGATTTTAACCGGATGGATCGTTCCCGGCTTGAGAATATTAAAAATGTCGCCAAAGAACTGAATCTCGAAATCTGGTATTCCTGCACGGTTAAGGGAGAAGGCCCCCTCTGGGACAAACAGGGAATCCCCTTCATCATCAAGGACTATGCGGATCTGGTGGATGTTATCATCCTGCTCGATCCGAAAAGCGACCATATTGAGTTGACGGTTTCCAAAGACCGCAGCAGCGTCAAACTTGAATCCATGGCCATGAGGCTTGATCCCAAAACATTGCTTATTCTGGAAGGCTAAAAATACGGAAGGGGCGGTCCTCTGAGGCAAAACCTGAAGCAAAACCGGCGTTTCTATATCATCACCCTTCTCATCTATATTGATATGATCCTCTACGGATTCATCAATTCTTCCAGGAGCATAGCCTATCCCCTTATAAAGAATGAATTCGGCGTTTCCTATGATCAGCAGGGGCTCATGGTTTCGGCGATTGCCGTTTTTTCGGTGATCGCATGCATCGTTGCGGGTATCATTCTGGAGCGTTTGGGGTTCCGTAAATCCCTGATGCTGGGCTTTACTCTTATCCTGAGCGGGATGTTTTGCTTCCGTGTGGCAAACGGTTTTCTCTTTGCCGCGACAATGTTTCTGCTGATACAGATGGGCCTCGGTTTTTTTGAGATAGGTCTTAACGGCATGGGGGTTAGCACCTTTACTGCAAAATCCGCCCTTATGATGAGCCTCATGCACTTTTTCTACGGCATAGGAGCGATCATCGGGCCGGCCTACTCAGGAGTGATGACCGGCAGCATGGGGAGAAACTGGCGTTACATCTATTTTTTCGGCCTCTTCCCCGCCCTGCTTCTGGGGATCTTTACCTTTATTGCCGCCCCCGGAAAGCGGACACAGCCTGTGCCGAAAAAAACCGGGCCCGGGGAAGATGATTCGCCGCCGGCCAAAAAGCTTTCCTTTTTTTCGGCCCTGAAGGAACCGGTTGTATGGCTTTTCGGCATAACCATGGGTTTCGGCTCGACTGTAGAAGTAGGAACCACCAACTGGAGCGCCCTGTACCTGCAGGATGTCTACGGTTTTGATCCAAAGATCCAGGGAGCCCTCTTTGTTTCAATTTTTTATATTCTCTACACCGCTTCCCGTTTTCTTTCCGGTTTTATAATCGAAAAGATCGGCTACCTTAGAAGCATCACGGGCGGCTGTGTAATTGTCTGTCTTATCTTTGCGGTGGGTTTTCTTTTGGGGGAACGGGGAATCTGGATACTGCCGGTTTCAGGTTTCTTCATCGCCATCCTCTATCCTACCATGCTGGCCCTGAGCATCCCCGTCTTCCGGGAAAACGCCCGGACGGTGAGCAGCGTTACCATACCCATCGCCTTTACCGCAAACGGCCTGCTCCAGTACTTTATCGGCCTTATCAACCGTTTTATCGGAGCGGAATGGGGTTACCGGAGCAGTCTCGTTTTCAGTGTGCTGACCTTCTTCCTCCTCCTGGCGGTGAGAAAAAAAGTAAAAACGATGAATTCGCGTTCCTATTTGTAATTCACTAAATCGTTCGCCTTCTTCCGGCTTGAAGCCGCGCTGACCGCATCGACTCCCGCCTGAACCCTGCCTACCCGCACCAGGGCCACGGCGCTGTAGCCTGAGGGAAGAGCCAGTTCGGACTTGAATCGGCTGTTGAGGGTGTCCATGGGCCCGGTATAGATCCTGGAACCATAGCCCAAAGCCTGGGCCGCAAGGTAGATGCTTTCCGTTGCCAGGGCGCAGTCAAGAATCTGGCTGCCATTGGTTTTGCCGTCTCCGGAACTTGAAATAACGATAAGGACATTCCCGTCCTGGGTTTGGGGAACTATCTTTTGAGCCAGATCAAGATTCCGCACAACGGTAAAGTGCCAGGGCTGCCGGTTGCTGGCGCTGGGTGCACGGATTCCCGCGTCAATGATGGCATCCAGATCGGATCCGGCGATTGAGCCTGAAACAAAGTTTCGGGCCGCATAGTGGTTGACAATCGCCTTGAGTCCGGGATTATTGCTGTCCTGGGCAAAAGACGGCATGATTACGGCCGCAAAGAGTACAAGGATCATTCCTTTTTTCATGTCTTTCTCCTTAATTAAGATAAGAGTTTGTCCGGAAACTTCAGTTTTCCGTTGAACCAACCGGGTCTCTTACAAATCATTGTACCACAGGATGAAAGCGGGTACAACAGAGCGCATTGAGCCATAATTTTTCTAAGTGAAAGGGGCGCATCTGCCGTCTACACATGGCTGTTTAAAATGGTTCTTAATGTGTTACAACTCCCCGAATGGGCCTGTACAAGGGCAATTCCCTTGCGCGCGGCGCTTTTTTTGGCTATTTTGACCATGTCATGGGCAACCGGATTGGTAAAAAGAATAATAAGATCCGGATCTCCTATGAGACATTCCAGATTACACTTCTTCTGTGTGAAAACCTTGGCTTCACAGTTATATTCCCTGCAGATATCCTTGTACCTGCAAACCATCCGGTCATTCCCGCCGATAATTACAACGCTGCTCATGTTTTCTCCTTTTGAATACGATTATGTTAGATAACACTTACATTAAGTTAGTCTAATTAAACATATTTGTCAAGAGAATTATCCGTGCAAACGCGCTGAATCCTCATTATTTCCTCACAATTCTGCGTTATACTGATGATATGAGCAATAAACCCCGGGTATTGGTCGTTGATGACGAAGAAAAGATCCTTGAACTGGTCAAATCCTACCTGGATGCAAGCGGATATACGGGACTCTGCGCCAAAAACGGCAGGGAGGGAATGGCTCTTTTTGAAAAGGAAAATGTCTCCCTGATACTTCTTGACCTCATGCTGCCGGATTTCAGCGGCGAAGAATTCTGCCGGAAGATCCGGGAATTTTCCGATGTGCCCATCATCATGATAACAGCCAAAGTAGATGAGGAAAGCATCATCCGGGGTCTCAAGATTGGGGCCGATGATTATGTGTGCAAGCCTTTCAGTCCCCGCCAGCTTATGGCCAGGGTGGAGGCTGCCCTCCGGCACTTTACGCCGAACCTTCAGGGTGAGCTTTCCCTGCGGAAACCAGGTCGAAGGGACGGCAGAGACAATGCCGAAAAAATTCTCTCCTATGATGACTTGACGGTCAATCCCGGAAACAGGAGCGCGTCCTTAAAGGGCAAAACTCTTGCGCTGACCCGTGATGAATTCAATATCCTTGCCCTGCTCATGTCCCGGCAGGCAAAAATCTTTACCCGGGATGAAATTCTTGAACACATCAAAGGGGATGAATATGACGGCTTTGACCGTTCCGTTGACACCCATATCAAAAACCTCCGGGCCAAGATTGGGGATGATCCGAGGGCTCCCAAATATATCGTAACCATTTACGGTATGGGATACCGTTTTGGAGGCGGCAATGATTAGCCTGCAAAACCGCCTGACTCTTACCTACGCGTTATTTATCAGTATTGCGCTGACGGTATTGACCCTGGTTATGAACCAATTTACCGGCATCGTGTTTGCAGGCCTGATCAGGGAAAACATTGCCGAAAAAAGTGGAGAAATAGTCCGCAGCATCGGAGAACGGTACAATCCCATGCGTAAAAATTTTGACACTCTTACTGTTGAAGCCATTGGGATGTATTTTGTACATGAAGGTTATATCATAAGCGTGGCGGATGAAGACGGAAATCCCGTATGGGATGCCCGTTCCTGCGACATGGAGCAATGCGCCGAAGTAATAAACAGCATCGCGGAACGTATGGAAAAACAATTCCGTCTCAACGGCTCGCTGCAAAAACAGCAGTTTCCGCTGAAGTATCTGGGCAGCAGCGTGGGAAATGTTACCATAGAAACCTGGGGGCCGTTTTTTTACAGTGAAACGGAAACGGAATTCCTAAGATCGATAAACAGACTCCTAATCGCCGCAGGATTTGTGTTTGTCGTCTCCACCATCGTTATTTCGGTGTTACTGTCCCGTACCATAGCACGGCCCATCCTTGAGGCAAAGGAAGCCGCCCGGCATATAGCCGCCATGTACGCAAAGGGAAACACCGCCGGCAAACATACCGTGCGGATAAACGAGAACCACAAGACACGGGAACTTGCCGAACTGTCCCGATCCATAAACGAACTTGCCGGTGAACTGGATGAAAGTGAACGCCGCCAAAAACAACTGACTTCCGATATTGCCCATGAACTGCGCACCCCCTTAACATGCCTCCAGGGAAACATTGAAGCCATGATAGACGGCGTGTGGAAGGCGGACGGGGAACGGCTTGCAAGCTGCCACGAAGAAGTGATTCGGCTCGGCAAACTGGTAGAGGATCTGAATATCCTCACCGGTCTTGAATGGAATGACATTGTCCTTGACAAGACGGATTTTGATCTTGCCGCATTGTTAAGCGCCGCCGCCGGACAATTTGCGCAGGCAGCCGCAGAAAAAAACATTGCCGTCAATCTTCATCTTGTCGAAAGTCCCATCACCGCCGACTATAACAGGTTGAAACAGGTTTTTATCAACATCCTCTCCAATGCCGTAAAGTACACAGACAGCGGGAGCATTACCGTATCCGTCAAAAAGGGTGAGAAGAACTGGGATGTATCCATCGCCGATACAGGCATAGGCATAGCGGAAAATGAAATCCCCCATGTCTTTGAACGGTTCTACCGCTCCGATAAATCCAGAAGCCGCAGCACCGGCGGGGCAGGCATCGGGCTTACCATTGCCTCCACCATTGTGAGGGCGCATGGAGGAAGCATCGACCTTGAAAGTTCGGAGGCGGGGAGCACCTTTACCGTGCGTTTGTAATAACCTGTCAGATGATCCAGTCCCAGAATCCGTCCTGTTCCAGTTCTTTGTGCTCCCAGTGATCCTGTCCGCCGGTTTTGAATTGGAGTTCGGGATTCTTTACACTCACCTTGGTTTTCTCCGGTACGGACTTGGTAACAAAGGCGTTGCTCCCGATAACCACCCCTTCGCCGATGACCGTAGTCCCACCCAGAATGGAAGCCCCGGAATAGATGGTTACATGGTCTTCGATACTGGGGTGGCGCTTCACATCTTTAAGAACCTGACCGCCTCTGGTTGAAAGGGCGCCGAGGGTAACGCCCTGGTAGATCTTTACATGGTTCCCGATGATCGTAGTTTCTCCCACAACAATGCCTGTGCCGTGATCGATAAAGAAATGATGACCTATGACGGCTCCGGGGTGGATGTCGATGCCGGTTACGCTGTGGGCATGTTCGGTCATGATTCTGGGGATCAGGGGAACGCGGAGTTCATAAAGAACGTGGGCCAGGCGGTACACGGTGATGGCATAGATTCCAGGATATGAGGAGATGATTTCGTCCAGGCTATAGGCCGCAGGGTCTCCGTCAAAGGCGGCGGAAACATCCGAAGCCAGATACTCACGCACTTCGGGGAGTCTTGAAAGAAACGCAAAGCTGAGTTCTTCAGCCTTCCCGCCGGTAATCTCT
>JAITES010000276.1 GCA_031281925.1 Treponema sp.
ATCCTTTTCCGTTTCACCGGTGAAGGCTCAAGCCGGCTGGCCCTGAATCCGGTTCTGGAAAAGATTCTCGGGCCCCGGGTGGAAAATTACGGCATCCTTTTCCCCGCCGGGCAGCCGGACGCAGAAACGGTACAGGAGGATCCGCCCCTCCTTGCGGCCCCCGGCGTCCTGGCAGGTTTTATAGCCTATGTACGGGAAGATCCCCATTTTTTCAAAACCGAAGGAGAATTCCGCAAGCTGGTCTTTGAAAGGCTCTCCGGGATTTTTCCCGGTCTTTCCGTAGAATCCCTATATACGACGGTTTTTCTGCTGGGCCTCCTCCGCCGGGCCGGAGGGGATCTCTATCCCGATGAAAAGCGGCTTTCCGCATTTGCCCTCCTTGAAGAAACAGACCGGAAGCTCTACCTTGCCGCCGCGGCTTCCCTGGGGAAAAACCTCAAGACCGACGGCAGTTTTGAACCTGAGTATCTGTACCGCGGCAGAATACGTTCACTGGCGCTGCTTTTGGATCGTTTTCTTTCTACGTTTGAGGAAGGGAGGCTCTACCCCCTCAAGACATTGAAACGCAAGTGGTTTATATGCGAAAGGGAAGCGGAAAACCGCAGGGAATTGCCCGGCTTTGACAGTATCCTCGACTCCCTTCTTGCGGCAGGGTTCCTCTGTTCGCAGGAATCGGGATTCCGGTTTTACAGGAATCGTACTGAAAAACCTGATGAGCGCATCGCCTTTGATTCTCCTTTTTCATTCGTGCTTTACCCCGGAGTCTCAA
The DNA here is from genome assembly GCA_031281925.1 of Treponema sp. Lineage (GTDB taxonomy): Bacteria > Spirochaetota > Spirochaetia > Treponematales > Breznakiellaceae > JAIRNJ01. Next base: position 770 of record JAITES010000276.1, read on the forward strand.
TAGCAGATGCCCTGAAACTGGCTTCCTTCTGCAGCATTGTCGAAAGCGGCCCGGTTTCCCGTTTTAAGCTTGACAGGGAATCTGTGCTCCGGGGTTTTAACCGGGGCATGGAAGCGGAAGCCATGATAGAACTTCTGGGCCGTCTTTCCGGGAACCGTCTGGACGAAAATCTCATCTGGAATCTTAAGGACTGGGAACGCCGCAGCGCGGAGGTTTCACTCTATCAGGGAGTGGTGCTCAGGCTTTCCGGAGAGCGGCAATATCTTGCGGAAACAGGGCCTCTGTCGTCCTTTGTGGCAAAGACACTGGCGCCGGGTATCTACCTTCTCCGGGAGGATCTTGAGGGAAGGGCGGGTATTGAGACCGCGGCGGAAGCCCTGGCAAAGGCCGGGGTAGATCTGGTTGCAGTCCCGGAAATTCAGACGGCGGAACAGCAGGATCTGTCGCGGGAAATTTTTCCTTCCCTGGAGAACAGAATTCAGGATGCCGGAGAAGTGTCCCGCGGCGAAGCCGTGCAGGCGCTTCCCCTGCAGAACGGAGAAAAGGGAGAAAAGATAAAGGAAAAGTACCGGTATTCCCTGGAGTGTAAAAAATTTCCCGAGGAACAGCGGGAAGAACTCTTAAAGAGGATAGAGCGGAAGCTTATCATCAATGAATCCCAGCTTTCGAAGGCACATTTCAAGCCGGAAAAAAACGAGGCCCGCGGTCTTGACTATGCGGGCAAGGCAAATATCCTGAAGCAGGCTATTGCCTCGGGGGCTCTGGTCGAAGTAACCTGGCCTCATCCTGAATTCGGGATCAGCAAAACCCTCGGTTTTCCCGAGGCTCTTGAAAAATCCGGCAGCGATAGTGTGCTGGTACTTAAGCCCCACAGCGGTTCCGGGGGGGAACCGGGCGGAGAAACTTCCGGCACAGCCCGGTTTGCCCGGACTCAGGCGGGGGATCCCCGCGGCGGCTCTGAATCCTTGAGGATTCCCATTGCGAAGATCAGCCTTTTAAGGCGGATAAAAAAATCAATTTATTCCGATTAATATGGAGTATAGTATGCCATTATTACCTTTTTCGAATTCAAATTCCCAGGTTGAATTAAGCCAGATGAAACTTGCGGTGCTTATCGACGCCGATAATACCCGGCCGGCCATAATCGAAGGTCTTCTTGATGAGGTTGCCAAATACGGTGTCGCCAGCGTCAAACGGATCTACGGAGACTGGACAAGCACCAATCTCCGCTCCTGGAAGGATAGACTTCTTGAATATGCCATACAGCCGATTCAGCAGTTTTCCTACACGACAGGAAAGAATGCCACGGATTCCGCCATGATCATTGACGCCATGGATCTTTTGTACAGCGAAAAGCTGGACGGTTTCTGCATTGTTTCAAGCGATTCCGATTTTACCCGGCTTGCGGCCCGTCTCCGGGAGAGCGGCCGGACGGTGTACGGCTTTGGGGAAAAGAAGACGCCCCGGGCCTTTGTTTCGGTCTGCGACAAATTTGTCTACACAGAGATCCTTCAGGATCAGCAGGATCTCAATTCCCTGGACGAAGCGGATGAGGACAGGCCCGCGGTAAAGGCCCGCAGGGACTTCAAGGTGGATCGAAAGCTTCTCAAACTCCTGCGGGACTCGGTAGAGGATCTTGCCGACGAGTCGGGCTGGGCATACCTTGGAGGTATCGGACAAAAGATAAGCCTTAGATCCAGCGAGTTCGATCCCCGGAACTACGGTTTCAAAAAACTGGGAGATCTCTTCCGCGCGGTAAGCCAGTTTGAAATCGAGGAGCGCCCCCAGGAAAACGGCACCGGACGGCAGGTGTATATCCGCTGGAGAAAACGGAAATGAATGTATTCAACATCATCGGCCCCGTGATGATAGGCCCCTCCAGTTCCCATACGGCGGGAGCCGCGCGCATCGGCAGGGTTGCATGGAAGATTCTGGGAGAGGATGTTGCAAAGGCCGAAATAGGTCTCGCCGGTTCCTTTGCCCAGACAGGCCGCGGCCACGGCACCGACAGGGCTATTATTGCGGGGCTCCTCGGCATGTTTCCCGATGATGAACGTATCCCCGACAGTATTTCCATTGCCAAAGAGAAGGGCCTTGAATATGTTATTTCGGAGATCAGAATTCCCAAAGCACACCCCAACACCGCGCGGCTTCATTTAACGGGGACAAGCGGACGTGAGTGCGCTGTCCAGGGAGCCTCGGTAGGGGGCGGCAACATTCTTATTACCAGCGTGAATGAGACGGAAACTTCCTTTACCGGCGCTTCCGACACTCTTATTATCGCCCATCAGGATACTCCCGGTGTCATTGCCGAAGTTGCAACGCTTATGGCCTGGCATGGGATCAACATAGGCAATTTCAGACTGTCCCGGCCCCAGAAGGGTTTCCAGGCGGTAATGACCGTGGAAATAGACGGTACCCTGGAAAAAGCGGTGACAGGAAAACTGCAGTCCCTGCCCCATATCGACAGTGTGGTATACCTTAAGGCAATTCAGGGCGATTAAGGAGAGAGACTTGATTGAGTATCATTCCATTGCAGAATTGGTAAAGCTGGCCGAAGAAAAAAAGTGCAGAATCTCCGATGTGGTATTGGAAGATCAGGCTGCGGCCATGGAAAAAACGGCGGAGGAACTGTCCGCCATGATGAAAATCAATCTTGATGTAATGAAAAATGCCGCCGAAAAAGGAAAAGAAGAAGGAATCCGTTCGCGTTCCGGTCTTTCGGGAGGCGACGGCTTCCGGATGGCCTCCCGTGCGGAGGGGGAGAGTCTTTCCGGCCCGTTCTGCGCAAAGGCCCTTGCACGGGCAATTTCCATTGCGGAGTTCAATGCGGCAATGGGAAAGATAGTAGCCGCCCCGACTGCAGGTTCCTGCGGAATCCTCCCCGCGGCCATACTCACCATGATGGAGGAAAAAAATTCAGGCGAAGAAGACGCGCTGATGGCCCTCTTTACCGCAGGAGCCATGGGTATGGTCATTGCCAACGAGGCAAGCCTTGCCGGAGCCGAAGGAGGCTGCATGGCGGAATGTGGAAGCGCGGCGGCAATCGCCGCTGCAGCCCTGACGGAGATGTCAGGCGGCAGTCCCTCCATGGCTGCGGAGGCCTTTGCCATGGCTTTGAAGAATCAGCTTGGCCTGGTTTGCGATCCTGTTGCCGGACTCGTGGAAGTTCCCTGCATCAAGCGGAACGCCGGAGGGATCATGTGCGCCCTGGGAGCCGCGGAAATGGCCCTGGCAGGCATAAAAAGCGTCATTCCTGCCGATGAAGTGATTCTCGCCATGAAAGAAATCGGCGACAGCCTCTCCCAGGCGCTCAGGGAAACGGCCCAGGGCGGCCTTGCGGTAACGCCCACCGGACTTGCGTTAAAGCAGAAGATATTCGGATAGACCGCGTTTTATACGGGAAGAACCGGGGCCCGGTTATTTTTCCGGTTTTGAACCGATCAGGGTAAAGCTCAGGCCGCACTGGTAGCGTTCGCCGCTTGTCGGGTTTGTGATCTTGTCCGAGGCATAGTAGCCTACCGATCCGGTGGAAAAGTCTTTTGCCTGGGCAATGAGGGTGGACCATTCCCTGCCTTCGCTGTCCTTGATGGAAATTTGAAGAAATTTCGGGGCGCTGGGATCCCGTTTCGCAGGTTCGCTCATGGTAAGACTCCTTGTTTTACTCAAGGCCATCCCAAAAACTACCGAGTTTTTAGAATGGCTCGTTTCATATAGTTTTAAGAATAGAGCCCCGGAGAATACGGGTCAAGTGTAAGGGAGGCGTAATGAAGAATCTTTTGCAAAAGAGTCGTTTTCCGTGTATTCAACTGGTAACAGCAACATTTGCTTCTTTTTTGCTCGGTTTTTGCAGTTCCACGCCTCCCGCTTCCCCTCCGCCCGAAGAGGAGGAGCACATTGTCCGGGCCCGGACAATCGCGGTTCAGGAGACCCCGGCTGCCGGTGATGCCCTTGCCGAATCTATGGTTTCACAAGAGGATCGGCTCCTCATGGAGGCCGAATTCAAAAAACTCGTTAAGTCCGAAAGGCGGCGGGATTACCCAAGCGATGCGGCTTTTGCCAATTTCCGGGAAGTGAAACTGGGTTCCATGGCCTCCGGGATTCTCTACCGGAGCTGCCACCCCGCGCTGGAGGACACCCGTTCTCCCTATGCGGCGCGTCTTGCCGAACAGGCCAGGGTCGGTTCTATCATAGATCTTGCCGACAGCTCTGAGGAAATGGCCCTCAAGGCGAGTGTAATTCCCTGGTATCAGAGTTTTATCACTCAGGGAAACAGTATCGCTGTGGTCACGGATTTGGACTATGACAGCCAATACAACCGGGCAAAGATACAGGAGGTTTTACGCTTCATGCTGAGTCATAAAAAACCATTCCTGCTGCACTGCGTGGATGGAACCGGGGGCAACGCCTTCATTGTAATGATTCTGGCGGCCCTGATGGACTCAGGCCGGGAAGAGATAATAGACGACTATATGCAGAGCTATGTAAACTACTATGGCTTTGACAAGACCGAAGACAGGTACAGGCTCATCTCGTATGCGGGGGAAGAGATGATCGCCCTGATCTGCGGCGAAGCTTCCAAAGGGGAGCCTTCCCTGCGCCCTTCCCCGGCTGGGGATACAGGCCCGGCGCCCGGTCTGCGGGAAAGGGCGGAACGCTACCTTAAGGAAAAGATACGGATGAGTCCCGGCGAGATTGACTCTCTTAGGCGTCTTTTGGCAGGACAGCAGCCTTAAACTTCATGCCCACAAAGTAGGTTTCAAAGGAATTGCTCCGGCAGGCCTGGGGTTTGAAGGCTTTTGCGCTTTCAAAACCCTGCTGAATCCGTTTGAGCAGGGCGGCGCTCTCTCCGCCCTGGAAGATCTTGAGGATAAGCATTCCCCCTCTGCGGAGGAACTGCTCTCCGTAGTCAAGGGCGGTTTCCGCCAGAGCCAGGGAACGAAGGGTGTCCAGGCTGCGGTTTCCCGAGGTTGCCGGCGCCGCATCGCTCATCACAAGGTCAAAGGGGCCGCGTGCCCGGATTGCCTCCCGGATGCCCGGATCCGTCATGTCTCCCTGTAAAAAACTAAAGTTTCCCCCTTCAAAAAGGCCCCTGTCAAAGTCTCTGGAAAGGGGTGAAAGATCCACCGCGGTAAGATCAGGAGCGGGGCTCTTCCTCAGGGCATAGAGACTCCATGAACCGGGGGCCGCCCCGAGATCCAGAATCTTTCTCCTTCCCCTTGAAGGCCGGAAGAGGCCGAATTTTTCATCCATTTCCTTGAGCTTATAGACGGAACGGGCCGGGTAGGCTTCTTTTTGGGCCTTTTGAGACCAGAAATCCGGTTTGTCGTAACTTCCCATAACAATCCTTAACAGGTACAATCAGGTATGGAGCAGTATACCCGGCGGATTGCAAAAATTGAAGCTATTCTGGACCACTGGCTGCCCGAAGCGCCGGACCCGGCCTGGGCAGAACAGGTGTTTCCCGGCCTTAGCGGCCATATTCCTCCGGATCTCCTTAAGGCTCTCTGCAGCCCCGGCCGGGATCTCCTCGATCGCGGCGGAAAACGCTGGCGGCCCCTCCTGCAAACCCTTGTGTGCGAAAGCTTAGGCGGCGGGGAAGCGGCTCTGCCTTTGACACCCCTTACGGAATTCTGCCATAACGCCAGCCTTATTCATGATGACATCGAAGATTCTTCCGATGAACGCCGGGGCAAACCCGCGGTACACCTTCTCCATGGGATTGACGCTTCAATAAATTCAGGCTCTTTCCTCTATTTTCTTCCGCTTGCATGTATAGAAGAGTGGGAAAAAAACCTGAGTGCAAAGAGATCCGGCGAAGAGGCCGCGGCAATCGAAAAAAACCGCATTTTCAGCCTTTGGGGAGAACATATACGGCGCCTTCATCTGGGGCAGGCCATGGATATTGCCTGGCATCGGGTTTTTGAAAGCCTTCCTTCCCTGGACGATTATTACACCATGTGCGGCCTTAAAACCGGATGTCTTGCCCGTATGGCGGCCCTTCTGGGCGCTGCCGCAGCGGAAGCGGTTCAGCCCCGGCAGAACGGGGCGGCGCGGATCGATACACGCCTCTTGGGAAAGGCCGCGGAAGACCTGGGAGTGGGTTTTCAGATTCTTGACGATGTAAAAAACCTGACGGAAGGTATTCCCGGCAAGAAAAGGGGAGATGATGTGGTTGAAGGGAAGAAAAGTCTCCCCGTACTTCTCTATCTCCACCGGAGGCCGGATAAAAGGGACTTTGCCGGGCGCTGTTTTGCGGCGGCCCGGGAGGGCGGGGCGGCCGTTCCCCAGATCATGGAGCTGATAAGCGCCATGGAACGCGAAGGAGTGCTGGAAGAAGGGCAGAGAAAGGGGCTTTCTCTTATAGAGGGAAGCAAAAAATTGTTTGAAAAAGCATTTGCAGAATACGCTCTCTCTGGTGTAAAATATCAGGATGACCCTTTACGGCTTCTTTTGGGCCTGCCGGATCTTTTAAGTTGAAGCAAGGATAATATGAAGGAGTCTCTTGAAGCGGAAATTTGGACAATAATAAAGACCGAACAGGGGAACACGGTACTGCTCCGCCCCCTTCAGGATGACAGGGTGGTACCCATCTATATAGGACACCTTGAGTCTCAATCAATACTTATCGGTTTGGGTGAAGTTTCCGTCGCCCGGCCTCTGACCCATGATCTTTTGATAAATTTGTTGAAAAAAACAGGGTATAAGCTGGAAAAAGTGCTGGTTTCGGACATAAAAAACGATACTTTTCTTGCGGAACTGCACATTAGCGGCAGGGATTATCCCCGGGACAAGCCGCTGATTCTCGATGTCCGCCCTTCAGACGCCATGGGGCTTGCCGTCAGGCAGAAATGCCCGATTTTCGTCAATGCCGCGGTGCTTGAAGAAACAGGAATCAACGGCGAAACGGTACTAATGGAGAATGAAATCAGCTCAAAACGGCGGATTATCCAGCAGGAACTGCAGGAAGCGGTTGCCGGCGAGGAGTATGAGCGGGCCGCAGAGCTTCGGGATCTCCTGGTTTTTCTGGATGAAGAGCATGCAGATGGAAATTAAGCTTCCGCCCTTTTTTGCCGAAAATATAGATACTATTTCCATGTTAATATCTGCGTTCATAGATCGATTGCACCGGAGCCCGCCGAAGTGCAGGATGGCTTTTTCCCTGGCCTGTATCCTGTCGATGGCGTATCTTTTTCCCCTGCAGCCCTTCATGGGTTCGGCAAAGGCGGAGTCCCTGCCGCCCGAAGATCTGGAAAACGGCATGGGCGGAGCCGCCTATTCCGAAAACGAAGTATTTGAAGATGCTGCGCTGACCGGTATCCCTGAGCCGGAAGACTTCTCCCGGCCCAAGATGCTGATCTACGATTCCTATACGGTACAGAAAGGTGAGATGATCAGCGTCCTGGCCCAGGGCTTCGGCCTCAATCAGGGTACGCTTCTGTCGGTCAATAATATAAAATCCGCCCGGACTGTCCAGATTGGACAGCTTATCAGGGTTCCCAACCAGGACGGGATACTCTATACGGTTAAAAAAGATGACACGCTCTCCGGCATTGCCGAAAAATATAAAACCAAAATTGAGGATCTGCGGACGGTAAATGAACTGCTTTCCGATACTGTTCATTCAGGAACGGTGCTCTTTATCCCCGGCGCGCTGATGCCCCAGAATGACATCCAGGAGATCAACGGAGATCTCTTTATCTGGCCTGTCCGGGGCTACATTACTTCCAACTATGGTTACCGGCAGAGTCCCTTCGGAGGGGCCAGACAGTTTCACTCGGGACTGGATATCGGCGCTTCCATGGGGTACCCGGTAGCCGCCGCCATGTCGGGCCGGGTCAGCTCCGTGAGCTATGATCAGACCCTGGGAAATTTCATCGTTATTACCCATCATTCCGGCTACAAAACCCTCTACGGCCACCTGAGCGTGGTGCGGGTAAAGACCGGGGCCTACGTGGTTACCGGCGAACGGATAGGGGATGTAGGCAGTTCCGGCCTTTCTACCGGGCCCCATCTTCACTTTACCGTTTACAAAAACGGCGTCACGGTAAATCCCCGGAATTTAATGCAATAAACCTCCCCGTTTTCGGAAAAATTTCTCCATCCATTGAAGCGCCTTGCAGGACAATGCCCTATATAGGGCATGGAACAACAATATGAAAACCAGCCTCCCGATGAACCCCGTATAGCATGGCACGCCGCCTTCA
>JAITES010000042.1 GCA_031281925.1 Treponema sp.
GAATCGTAGTGCCTTCGTCCCGGACGGCCGCATTACAGATCACTCCGTCCAGGGTTTCATCGTAGGACGCGTCGCAAACCCGGCCCGCAGTACCGATGCGGATAAAGGTATCCGCCCCGATTTTAATCAGCTCTTCCAGGGCAATGGCGGTAGAAGGGCAGCCCATGCCGGTAGAGGTAACCGAAACCTTCTGTCCGTCAAGATAGCCTGTCCATGTCTTGTGTTCCCGGTTGTGGGCTACAAGTTTCGCATCATCCAGAAACGATGCGATAAGATCCGTGCGGAAAGGATCACCTGGCAGAAACACATAGCGTCCTACATCCCCTTCCTTGCAGCGAATGTGATACTGTTTTCCCTCTACGGTAAGATCGAGTGCCATCATACTCCTCCTAAAATGTTTACTCCCCTGCTGGTACCGATTCTGCTGCAGCCCGCCTTGATATAGGCCTCCAGATCTTCCAGGGTGGAGATACCGCCGGCAGCTTTTATCTTGATGCCGGGGCGGATATGTTTTACAAAGAGTTCCACGTCTTCAAGGCTGGCCCCTGCCGGGCCGAAACCTGTGGAAGTCTTGATATAGTCTGCCCCCGCCTCCCCGACACAGGCGCACAGATCGATCTTCTGTTCTTTTGAAAGGTAACAGGTCTCTATGATCACCTTGAGGATCTTGCCGGGGGAAGCGTCCCGAAGGGCCTTAATCTCCGCGCTAACTCCCCTGAAGTCCCCGGACACGGCGAGCCCCAGATTGATCACCATGTCCAATTCATCGGCGCCCTTGTCAATGGCTTCCCGCAATTCGGCAACTTTTATGGCAGTGGTATTGTAGCCCAGGGGGAAACCGATTACGGTACAGATCCTTATGCGGTTTCCGTATACCTTCTTCACTTTTTCGACGAAAACCGGGGGGATGCATACCGAAGCGGCATGGTAACGCTCGGCTTCATCACAGAGAGTCCGAATTGCCTCCCAGCCGGCTGTCGGCTTGAGGAGGGTATGATCGATGCAAGACCAGAGTTTTTCTTTATCCATGAATATTACCCTTCTTAATTGTGAATATAATCACACTATTTGTTAACAGAATAACACCGGCCCTGAAAGAAGTCAAACATTATTTTGAAAAAATTTGTTTTTTTCAGATTTTTGGCAATAATTGACAAAATATCAAAAATAATGTTATAATAGCAACAAAAAATGTGTTATTCGAAAAAGGAAGGCTTATGAAAGACAGAATCCAACGGCTCGGCAGGGTTGTAGAAATTTTACGGGAACGGAATGGGGCTTCCATCAGGGAACTGGCCGGCTGTCTGAAGGTCTCCGAGATGACCATCCGCCGGGATCTGGAAGAACTCCGCCGGGACAATATCATCTCCCTGATTCATGGGGCGGCCATATTCAAGACCGATCCCGCCCAGGGCGGCCAGCAGCGGGATTACCACCTCTCCCTGGAGAAAGCGGTGAGTAATACCGAAAAGGAGCGTATAGGGAAGGCGGCGGCCCGCATGGTGGTTCCCGGGGATATCATCATCATCGACATAGGAACCACTACGGAATACATCGCCAGGTATATACCCATGGGTCACCCCATCACCGCGCTCTGCTTTACCATGAATGCCCTTATGGAGATCTGCAAGAAGAATATCGAAAACCTCATCATGGGCGGCGGTTACTACCACAGCAATACCCAGCTCTTTGAATCGGTGGAAACGATCAGTCTGATACAGCGGATCAGGGCAACCAAGCTCTTTCTCTCCGCCGCGGGGATCAGCCGGGAACTGGGACTTACCTGCGCCAATCAGTATGAAGTCAATGTCAAACAGGCCTGCATCAATTCATCCCTTAAAAAGATACTGACGGCGGATTCCCGGAAATTCGGCCGTATCAGACCGGCCTATTTTGCGTCTTTGGACAAGATGGACACGGTAATTACCGATAGTAATATTGAAGACTCATGGGTGAAAATAATGGAGGACATGGGCATTACCGTGGAGGTTGTATGAGAAAAAAATGGATCTATTGCTTGCTTTGGCCCTGTATCCTTTTCGGCCTTACCCTTCCCGGCGGCGCCGAAGAATTTTCCTATAGATACCGGGAGGGGGACACATACCGCATTCTTTCAACCGTAAAAGAGGATGTATACCTGGACTACAGGCTCAACCACAGATCGGAGATACTCAACCGTATTGCGGTAAAGGTTACGGGAGCCATAGACGGCAAGGGCCGGCATGAGGCGGTGTTCCAGACTTCCGAAAGGACCGTGGGAAACGCGGGGAACGTAAGGAGTTTCCAGTGGTCAAGGGAGTATGATTCGGTCTTTATACGGGATGCTTTGGGCTATATTGATATTGAAAAAAAATACTATATGCCGGTGGTGCGTAATGTACCGGTTTTCCCGGGCGGGGATCTTAAACCCGGCGCGGCCTGGACTGCCGAAGGCCATGAGATGCACGATTTCCGGGACAGCTTCGGCATAGAGGAGCCCTACCGCATTCCTTTTACCGCGAACTATACGTATCTGGGAGAACGCGAATGGGAGGGCAGGAACTACCCGGCTTTTTCCGTTTCCTACCGGATCCTGAGCGAACCGCCTGCGGTACGGGGAAGAGTATGGCCCATGAGGATCATGGGCGCTTCGGATCAGATAGTCTACTGGGACAGGGAAAAGGGTCAGGCCGCAGCCTATACGGAAAGTTTCAGAATGATCTTTGAACTTTCCACCGGGCGAAGCGTAGAGTACCGGGGCACTGCCGAGGCGAGGCTTCTGGAATCGGAAGACATGGACAAGAACCGGGTAGCCGGACGGATAGCCGAGGAAATCAACAACCTTAATATTCCCGATGCCTCGGTCAGGGTGGATGATGAGGGGATAACGATCAGCCTTGAAAACGTACAGTTCCAGGCGGATTCGGCAGTATTACTGCAGCAGGAAAAATCAAAACTTGACAGGATCGCAGAGATTCTGCTGCATTATCCGGAACGGGATATACTGATCGCCGGACATACCGCTCTGGCCGGTACTGCCGAAGGCCGGAACAGACTTTCCCGGGAACGGGCCGCTGCGGTGGCGGAGTACCTTATCGGCAAAAAAGTCCGCGGGGCGGACAGGGTTGTCGTCAGGGGCTACGGGGCGGAAAGGCCGGTTGCGGACAACGATACGGAGCAGAACCGTTCCCGCAACAGGAGGGTGGAGATCACCATTCTGGAGAATTGAGGGTTCTCTTGACCCGAAGGGGCCTTCCATGGCAGGATCAGACATCCATGGAACAAATCATGTCGGCAAATCTGGCGGTTCTTGCATGCCCCGGCGGCGCGGTCTTTGCGGACGAGATGATAAACCATCTCAAAAAGATGTACCGCTACAGCTTCAAAAAACAGGCCGTGGCCCTGGCAAGGCGTTATTGTATGGATATGGAAACGGCGGGAAGCCGCATCAATTTTGTCAATGACGTAATTTCCCATTCCCTTCACAGCGGTCAGGACAAGGGTAAATGCCGTACTCCCAGCTTCAATGTTCCGGCACGGTTTACCCACTTCCCCAACGGAGAGATAAAGGCGGAGATCCTCGAATCGATCCGGGGAAGAGACATCTATATCGTCCAGGATGTGGAGAACCACTATCCGGTGAATTTTTCCGGGGGAGATGACAAGCGTATCCTCTCGGTTAATGACCATCTGATGACCATTTTTGTGACCGTGGACGCAGCCAAACACGCGGGGGCCGAGCATATCACCCTGGTGCTCCCCACCTATCCCTATGCCCGGCAGCACAAGGCCAAGGGACGGGAGGGTCTCACCGCCAGCCGGGTGGGAAAGATCCTTGAAGGACTCGGGGTGAATCACATCATCACCCTGGACATTCATTCCAGGGACATTGTGCTTTCCTTCAACCGCATGCGGCTGGAAAACCTCCATGCCAGTTACCAGACAATCCGCTGCCTTTCCATGATGGAGGGCATCCTCAACGACGATTTTGTCGTGGTTTCCCCCGATACCGGGGCTGTAGACCGGAATAAATTCTATGCCAATGCCCTCAAAAAGCCCCTCAACCTTCTCTACAAGGAACGGGATTACTCCAAGCTCAGCAGGAACGCGCAGGAGAGCAATATTACGGAGCTTAAGCTTCTGGGGGATGTACGGGGAAAAACGGTCTTCATGGCCGACGACATGCTGGGTACCGGCGGCACCCTCCTCAAGGGCATGAAGATGCTCAAGGAAAACGGAGCGGGCAAGGTAATTGCGGCAATCAGCCTTCCTCTCTTTTCCGGGGATGCGATCAAGTACTTTGATGCGGCATACCGGGAGGGGCTTTTCTACCGGATCATCGGTACCAATGCGATCTACCAGGAAGAGGTGCTCACAAAAGAGTGGTATATCAGCGTGGATATTTCCAAGCTCTTTGCCCAGACTATTTCCCGGCTTCACCAGAACCAGTCGATTTCCTCCCTGCTGGATAACCGTGAGATCATCACGAAACTCCTGGCGGATTCCCAGCCTCCCCTGCCCCTGCAAAACAGTCTTTTCGATACAGAAATGGAATGAAGATCTACCGTCTGCCGGAAAGGCCCAAGGCTCTTCTCTTTGATATGGACATGACTCTCTACTCCCACCCGGTCTATGCCCAAAGTCAGGTAGACACCCTTTTGCTGAGACTTGCCGCACGATACGGGAAGACTTTTGAGGAGATGAAGAGGGAAACCGATGTCTACCGTTCCGAATGGGCAAAGAAACACGGCGGGGAGACGATCTCCCTCAGCAAGGTGATCCTGGACTACGGAGTCAGCATGGCGGAAAACATCCGCTGGCGGGAAGAGGATTACAAACCGGAACTGTACCTCAAACCCGATCCCCGCCTTCGGGAAACCCTGGAAAGGCTGGCCCGTTCCTATAAACTGGCTGTGGTAACAAACAATACCGTGTCCATTGCACTGAGGACTTTCCGCATCCTGACAGCCGCGGAATTCTTTCCCTCTTCCCGCATCGTGGGCCTGGATACCCTGGGTATCCCCAAGCCCCACAAGAGCCTCTACCTCAAGGCTGCCGAAATACTTGAAACCGAAGCGGCTTCCTGCGTTTCGATAGGCGACCGTTACGATATTGATCTCGTTCCATCGCTTGAAGCCGGCATGGGCGCTATTCTGGTGGACGGCGTGGAAGACGTGTACAACCTGGAAGATTCAATCCGGAGGATTTAATCCGAAAAGCTTAATTCTCATTGTAAATTGTTCAAACCGGGAGTATTCTGTATATATGGATTTTGAATTTTTCGCTGCTTCCATGGCGGAAATTTGCGGACACTGTCTTGCAGCACCGGGAAGGGTTCTCCGCTTTACGATCATCACCAACCCAAAAGCCGGAGGATTCGTCATTCAGAGGCGATGGCAGCGCCACGAGGAAACCCTGAAGCGTTACATGGCTCTGGCGGCGTCTCTTCCCGCAAGACAGGCGGGAGTTTCCCTCTGTTCAAAGGAAAAGGGCGGTCCTGCCCCCGGACTGATACTCACCACGGGCCCGGGACACGCTTCGAAGATCGCCGCCGCCCTTATCGATGAAATTGATGCCGGGGAAAAAGCCGTGACAGGGCGGCATCCCTTTCACCGCATCATTACCGCGGGAGGGGACGGCACAAGTCTTGAAGTTCTTACCAGCCTCTTCCACGCCAAACCGGAAACGCTTTCCCACTGTGCCGTCCTGAGGCTTCCCATGGGCACGGGGAATGACGGGGCCGATGCGGCTGAACTGGCAGGCGCCCTGGATCTCCTTGTCAAACCTGTCAGGATTGACCGGGCACGGGCACTGAGGCTCCGCACCGCAACATCCAAAGGCCCCTTCCTTGCCTTCAATATCCTTTCGGTGGGTCTTGATGCCTTTGTTACCCACATGACCAACAAGATGAAGGGAAAATTCCCCGGAGATTCATACAAGCTCTGGGTCGATATTGCAGCCCTGCTCTATGACAGGATCTACCGGGTAGGCTATATGGATGTGCGGGCACTTGATGAAAAGGAAAGAGAGATACAGAACTTCCGGGAAAAAGTACTGCTCCTGGCCGTGGGGGCTTCGGGACACAGAACCTATGGTTCCCACAACAGGATTCTCCCCGACGACAGGAATGTCTGCGCGGTAAAGCAGATGCCTCTGCTCCGTAAAGTCGCCCTCAAGGGGCTTTTCAAAACCGGTGAGCATATCCATTACAGGGAATCAAACCTCTTCAACGCCGCACGCGTGGAATTCCGCGGCGAAAACCCGATTCTTGCCCAGATGGACGGAGAAACGGTGCTTCTCACCAAGGTAGATTTCCCTGCCTCCATAGAGCTTAGCCCTCCGGTGGTTCCTGTTCTCAAGCCTTCATGACAGTGAATGATGATTTTGAAGCCTGGTATCGGAATATCTACGGCAGCCGCTGGAAAAGACTGAGAGAGAGTCTCCTTGACAGTGTTACTGCTTTCCCCTACACCGAAGGACTTGCCCTCCCCTACCGTCTGAACAGGGCTTCCGTACTGGCGGCAGAATCCCTGCGTCTTGATGCCGAAGGGCTGATACTGGATGCCTGCGCTGCTCCCGGCGGCAAGAGTCTTGTCATCGCAAGCCGTTTGAAAAGCGGCCGCCCGGAAAGCGGCCCGCAGCTTCTCTGTAACGAACTTTCCGCGGAAAGAAGGCGACGCCTTTCGGAAGTTCTTGACAGGCACCTGTTCCCGGAAACAAGAAGCCGGGTACGGGTTTCCGGTTTTGACGCCGCTGCCCAGGGGGGACGTAAATCGGAACAGGGCCGCTTCTGCGCAATACTGCTTGACGCGCCCTGTTCAAGCGAGGAGCATGTGCTCAAGGATCAAAAGGCATATATGGCCTGGAAACCGGGCCGTCCGCGTTTTCTTGCGCAGCGCCAGTGGGCACTGCTTTCCTCATGTTTTCTGCTGCTGGAAAAGGGAGGCTCCCTGGTCTACTCAACCTGCGCCCTGAATCCCGAAGAAAACGAAGGAGTTGCCGGGCGGCTTCTAAAAAAGTACAGTGATACTGTTGAACCGGATCCCCCCGCTTTCCCCGAAGGAGAGGCAAGCCCCCTGGGCCGCATGATTCTGCCGGACACATCCGGCATGGGCCCCATGTATGTGGCCCGCTTCAGGAAGAAGGCCTAAAGCCGGGATTCTCTGCTCCGTGTTTGGAGCCATTCAGATTAACCATTCAGGGCTAGGGTATGCTAATCTCCCGGTAGTCCTTTATTACAGCGATTGAAAGCTCCTCAAGCTCCTTCCATCTGTCGCGGGAGAAGGGATCCAGCACACCGACAAGCTTCATCCCGGCTTCTCCGGCGGCCCGTGCGGCTTCGGGGATGTCCTCAAAGACAAGGCATGCTTCAGGCTTTGCCGAAAGGAGCCCGGCGGCACGGAGGAACACATCGGGGAAAGACTTGCCCCGGCTCCCACCGTCTGTAGAACAGATCGTCTGAAAATAATCCCTGATATTGTGCCGTTTGAGTACCGCCTCGTAGAGAAGCTCTGAAGAACCTGTGGCTATTCCCAGCTTTATTCCCCGCTTCCGCATTGCTGCAAGAAATTCGGCGGCGCCGGGCTTGAGGGGAATGGTGTTTGCGTATTCATGCTGCGCCATATCCATCCATTCACGTATTATGGCATCGGTACTGTCATTCAGGGAAAAATAGTCTTTGGTGTACCGGGCGGCTTCAACAAAACTCAGGGCCGCTACGGCATCCTTGTAGCCCTCGGGAATGGAAATGTCCCGCTTCAAAAGAAAGTCTTCATCTATCTTTTTCCATACGCCCATTGAATCGATAAGGGTACCGTCAAGATCGAAGATAAGCGCTTCCACGCCTTCAAGATCCAGTATCATTTATCCTTCCCAAAGAGAAGGGAAGAAATGTCCAGCACCGCATCGGCAAGGCGCGGGCCGTAACGGTAAAGGCTGTCCGAATTTACCGTGGCGATGCATCCGTTCCTGACGGCAGGAATACTGTTCCAGCCGGGACGGGAGGCAAAGACCGAAATATCTGTTTTCATGTAGGGGTCCTCTCCGGTGAGGATCCAGTCAGGCTGCCTGTCCAGCACCGCCTCCGAGCTTATCTGGGGCCAGCTTTGGGCAAGATCTCCAAAGATGTTTACTCCCCCTGCCTTTTCAATAGCCTCGTTGATAAAAGTCCCTCCCCCTGTGCTCATCATGGGATCCGCGGAAAGCTCCCAATAGACTTTCGGCTTTTTGCCGTCCGGGATTTTTTCCGCGGCAAGGGCGATTTTGCTTTTCATTTCCTCTATTACTTTTTCCGCCCCTTCAACACAGCCTGAAAGCCTTCCTATTGTTTCAATGGCCGCGTAGGTCTCTTCAAAATTACGCGGCTCCACCGCGAAACAGGGGATGGAAAGTTCCTCCAGCATGCCGCGGATACGGGCATGCATGTCGCCCGAGAGGAGAACCAGATCCGGCTTAAGCGCGGTAACGGTTTCGATGCTCACCGAAGCTCCCGAAAAACCTCCGGCCTTGGGCTTTTCAAGAGCCTCCGGGGGATAGTTGCAGTATTCGGTAACCGCAGCCACCCTGTCCCCGGCCCCAACGGCAAAGAGGATCTCCGTTACCGCGGGCACAAGGCTTATGATCCGCCCGGCAGGCAGCTTTCCTTCATAGGGTTTTCCGGAAACATCCGTTAGTATGGCTTCTGCCGGCAGTGATTCTGCCGGTACGGATGCTGCGTCCTTTGACCCGGCGTTCCCGCCTTCCCTGGGCCCGCAGGAAAAAAGAGCGGAGACGGCAGCGGAAAAAAACAGCGCCCGGTATAAAAATTTTTTTCCGCGTCTCCGGTACGGGTTTAATTTCTGTAGTAATCGATTTTCCATAAACATAATCCTTTTGCCGGCAGTGTTACTCCGGCCCGGCGGCGGTCCCCCGATTCAACAAGGGCCTTAAAATCTTTTTCGGAAATGCCCTTCTCTTCACAGTCAAGCAGGGTTCCTCCGATTGAACGCACCATCTTCCAGAGAAAGGCGTTTGCTCCGATCTCGAAAACAAGGGCGCCGGCGCTGATAAAAAAACAGGCCTGAAAAATATGGCGTATCCGGGACTTGCTTTGATCCCGGGGACTTGAAAAAACCGTGCAGTCCCGTTCCCCCAGGAGGAGACGGCAATACGCGTTGAGGAGCGCCGGCCGGGGCTGCCTCCATAACTGTAGCGCATAACGGGCCTCCTGGGGAAGGGCGGGTCTTCCGCAGATGAAGCTGTAACGGTAGGTCCGCATCTTCGCGTCAAAACGCGCATGAAAATCCGGAGAAGCCTCCGAAGCTTCCATGATGCGGAGATCCTGCGGAAGGAGGCTGTTCAGGGCCGGTACATAGCGGGACGCCTCCATGTTTTCGACGGGTGAATAAAAGTTGGCGACCTGTCCTGCGGCATGCACCCCGGCATCGGTCCTGCCGGAACCTGTGATCCTGACAGGAACCTTGCAGATCTTCTCCAGGGCTTTTTCCATTTCCCCCTGAACAGTTCTCCTCTCTTTCTGCTTTTCCCATCCTGAAAACCCGGTGCCGTCATAGGCAATAAGGAGCCTGATGTTGCGCATTGACATATTGCCTATTGATCGTTTTCGTTTAATTCTTTGTTAATGGCATCGTAAATTTCGCGGGCATGTTCCAGGAGGGGGCCCGGCTTGTCCCTTGAGGAACGGCCCATACCGAATATCTTCGCAATGGTTCTGCGGGCATTTTCCAGTGATGTTTTCCTCTGCTCCGGATTTGCGTGGGCCCCGTACTTGTAACTCAGATAGGCGCAAAGATACAGTACCCCTTCGTAACTGTAGTTTTTATCCGTGTCGGGCCCCATTACCTTGATGCCGGAGAGAGTTTCCTCCCCCGCCTGCTCGCGGTTTATCGCCTCGTTGTAGGAATACTGCGCTTTTTTGCGGAACAACACCGCCAGCCAGTCGTAATGCTGGCCGGGAAATTTCCTGTCAAGATCATCAAGAAGCCAGGCGGTCCTTAAAGCGGAGATTCCCTGTTTGATGGTAGGGGAAGCATCCTTGTCGTAGAAATCGTAACAGCGGAGAGCCAAATAGTGGGAGGCGGCCCCTTCCGCCAGACCCCGGTTTTCATGAAAATCAATGCCGGGAAAGATGAGCTCCGTTTCCGCCCTGCGCTTTTCCCCGTCTTCCATGGCCCTGTCCTTGTTTTTGGCGGGAAGCTCTTCAAAATCGGCATCCATGGCGGCAAACCAGCATTCAGGACATACGATTATTTGATAGGCCAGGGGATACACTTCCCCGTATTTGAGCGAAGGCTCATAGAGCCGGTGCAGTTCATCCGTCAGCGCTCCCGCGATAAGCCTTCCGCTGCCTGAAAGCAGTTCTTCCTTGTGAAAACTCCCCCCGCAGACAGGACACTTGTACTCTTTTTTTGAAAGAAAGGATACTTTAAGTTCCCGCTCTTCAGACACCGGCATCCTCCAGGATTACCATGGCAATGGCATTGCCATGTTCGTGGGTAAGGGAAACATGCACCCTGGAAGCGCCGCTTTCCTGCAGGGCTTTAAGCGCTGTCCCGAATACTTTTATTTCCGGTCTGCCGTTATGCCTGTTAAGCACCATGATATCCTTGAGTACGATGCCGAGAAGCCCCGTCCCGAGCGCCTTGCCAAAGGCTTCCTTTGCGGCAAAACGGGCCGCCAGGGAAAACACTTTTCCGGAACCTTTTGACATGACTGATGCGAGTTCATCGGAATGAAAGTACCGCTCGAGAAGCCCCGGCATGTCTACCCAGCGCCGCAAACGGTCTGTATGAACCACATCAATTCCTATACCGACAATCATGGCCTTCCCCGATTATTCCCGCTCTGCATTTCCTGCAGACGGATACTCACAACCGCGCTCTCCGGCTCCATTCTGACAATCTCAAGACCGGAAACACCGGTAATCACTACAGGAAGCGTATAGTCTCCCTCCGCATTTATGCCGGAACAATCAATACTCATAAAAAACGGAGAGGGCGTAAAGGTATCAAGAAGAAACTGATCTCCTTCTACCCGCACCGTTCCTGTTTCAGGCTGAATTGCCGCCGTAAAGCGGGGATCCAGATTGGTAAGGGATATGGTAATATTGCCGATGTTCCGTACCGGCACAGGCTTGCGGATATAGGCGCGGAAGCTGGTCGTGCCGTTTCCCCGGATCGTAAGAAGGGGATCGCGGTTAAGAATACCGACATCAATGGAAAAATCCTCGTTCCTTCCGTCCAGATCAATAAAGTCGGTATTAAGCTCGGAAAGCTCCCCCAAAAGAGTCAGAGGGCCGTCCACCACTACCTGAGTGGGAGAGAGGGTATAGGAAACCATCTCATAACCCGGGGCGGGGTTGCCCTGGAGACTGGGAATAAGCGGCACATACTTGCTTATTCTCTGATCCAGTTCAAGCGATATTTCCATGGGATCGCAGGAAATCTGCAGAGGTTCTACCTCCAGCGCGGTACCTTCCTTGCGGATCTGTACGGTAGCCCGGTAGGAACCGGGGCGGGTGTATTTTTTCAAATCGATATAGGCTTTAATATCATCCTCAAGAATGGGATAGATACTGTTGGCCTCTCCCCGGAGGGTCACCCGGATCATGCGGGTATAGGAACTGGCGGGAAGCAGATTCTGATTCAACTCTACATCCAGGGGAACGGAAAAGAAACGGTCTTCCAGAGTACTCATCCGGTGAAAGACAAAGAGAATCAATGCCAGTACGATTGAAAGAACTTTTACCGGCCAGTTTTCGGCTGAACGGATCAAAAATCCGGAAAGTTTTGGCAGCTGTATCACAGGCCGTCCATCCCCCCTCCCGCGGCGGCAATCGCA
This sequence comes from Treponema sp., assembly GCA_031281925.1. Taxonomy (GTDB): domain Bacteria; phylum Spirochaetota; class Spirochaetia; order Treponematales; family Breznakiellaceae; genus JAIRNJ01. The sequence continues at coordinate 11,818 of JAITES010000042.1, forward strand.
GCTTCAGGAACAGCAGCGCTGTCTGTTTTCCGCCCTCCCTGGTTGAGCAGTTCTTTAAGTTTTCTGGTTACTTCGAGGGGACTCAGATCGTAGTAAAGCTTGGATTCGTATGCCAGGGAGATGGCTCCGCTTTCCTCGGACACCACCAGTATTACTGCGTCACTCTGTTCCGACATTCCCAGACTTGCCCGGTGGCGGGTACCGAAACTCTTGCGTATGTCCTGCTGTTCCGAAAGAGGAAGAAAACATCCTGCGGCAACGATTCTGCTGTTCTGGATGATCATTGCACCGTCGTGAAGAGGAGTGTCGAATTCAAAAACCGTTACAATAAGACTGGAAGAAAGATCGGCATTGAGCCGTGTTCCCGTATCAATGATATGCCTGATATTGACCTTCCGTGGAAACACCACCAGCATGCCGCGTTTCTGCCGGGAAAGAATCTCTGCGGCGGTTACCACCGCTTCAAGCTGACCGATGCGGGGCTTCTGATCCGGCCTGAAAAAATCCCCCTGCCCGAGGCGAATGATGATCTTCCGCAGTTCCGGCTGAAACACAATGGCCACCGCCACGAAGAGTCCCGGAGCCAGAACGGTAAGTATCCATTTGAGGGTAGTGAGATTGAGCATCGTCGCAATGCCGTAGATCAGGGCAAGAAGACCGGCGCCTTTTATCAACTGCACCGCCTGGGTTTTTGCCATGAGTTCATAGGCTTTGTAGAATAAAAAGGCAAGAATTGCCACATCCAGCACCGGACGGACAAAGTCATAGATGGCGGATAGCCGCTGAAACCACTCCACGCCTGGACACCCCCTATACCAGAATAGACAATATCGCCCCTTTTCGCAAGCAGTATGCTTAACGGCAGTATGGTTAAAGGGCGGCCGACACCGTTCTGGCAAGGGAAGGGCCGTCCAGACCGTTTGCCGCAAGCAATTCCTGCCGTGTTCCCAGGGTATCAAGAACCTCTTCGACGGCAAGGAACTTGAGCTTCCCGCGGCAGTTCCGATCCCGGGCAAGGGCAGCTGCGTACTCACCGAAACCGCCCTCCCGGATGCCTTCCTCGGCAACAAGAATTACTTCATGGGAATCAAAGAGGAAGGCAAGATAGTCCTCATCCAGAGGTTTTATAAAACGGAGGTTGTAGAGATCTGTTTCAATCCCCTCTCTTTCAAGCCTTTCAGCGGCGTCGATAACTTCCCGGTAAAGCCCGCCGGTGAAGGCGATCATCACCCCGGCCCCCTGAGCCCGGCGGACAAAAACCCCCCTTCCCGGCCTGAGTTCTTCAGAAAAAGCCGGAATTTCCGGAGGGCAGCAACACTTGGGGTAGCGGATCATCACCGGGCCTTCCTGCCGCAGGGCCCAGGCCAGCATGGAGGCAAGTTCCCTTTCCCCCGCGGGAGCAAGGATACTCATACCCGGCGCGGCGCGGAACAGGGCAATATCGTAGAGCCCCTGGTGGGTTTCCCCGTCTTCGGGAACAAAGCCTGAACGATCCAGGGCAAAGATCACCGGCAGATTCTGGAGACATACATCATGGATCACCTGGTCGACGGCCCGCTGGATGAAGCTTGAATAAAACGCCGTGACCGGACGCATACCCCGTACCGCAAGCCCCGCAGCAAAACATACCCCATGGGCCTCGGCTATTCCCACATCGAAGAAACGGCCCGGAAAAGCCTCCCTGAACGCGGAAAGCCCCGTACCCTTCTCCATGGCGGCGGTAACCGCGACAAGCCTTTCATCATTTTTGCCCAGATCGAGGAGAGCCCTGCCGAAAGCCTCGGTAAATAGAGGACAGTTCTCCCCGTTTTTCGCCTCGCCCCGGGGGGAAGGCACATCGGGAAGCCCCTCCGACAGGGAGAAAGCCCCCACCCCGTGCCAGAGACCCGGGTCCTGTTCAGCCCGGTGGTAGCCCTTGCCCTTCCGGGTAATCACATGGATCACCACCGGCCGCCCGAGCTTGCGCACATCTTCAAACACGTCGGTAAGGTACTGAATATTGTGACCGTCGATGGGCCCGGCATACTCAAAACCCAGATCCACAAAGAAGTTGTCGGTATAGAAAACCGCCTTTACCGCCCGCTTGAGCCGGACAACCCAGTCGAAGAGAGTTCCCCCGATATAGGGGATCTTTTTGACGGTGGAATCGAAAGTACGGCGGAAAAGCTGATATTTTGCCTTCATGGAGAGACGGCTCAGATACTTTGAAAGCCCGCCTACATTGGGACTGATCGACATCTTGTTGTCGTTGAGCACCACCACCAGGGGAAGCCCCAGTTGGCCCGCATGGGAGAGAGCCTCGTAAGCCAGACCACCGGTAAGCGCACCGTCCCCGATAACCGCCACCGCATTTCCCCGGCCTCCCCTGAGCCTCTCGGCAGCCAAAAGCCCCAGAGCGGCGGAGATTGAGGTGGAAGCGTGACCCGTATCAAATACGTCGTGGACACTTTCGGCCCGTTTTGGAAAACCGGATATACCGCCCCGCTTGCGGAGACCCGAAAAAGCCCCATAACGGCCGGTGAGAAGTTTATGGGCATAACATTGATGCCCCACATCCCAGACGATCTTGTCTTCCGGTGAAGCAAAGACCCGGTGCAGGGCAATACTGAGTTCCACCACCCCCAGATTGGAGGCCAAATGCCCTCCGGTCTTGCTTACCGTTGAGACGATTTCAGCCCGGATTTCCTCAGCCAGGAGCTCCAGTTCGCCGAAAGACAGATCTTTTATGTCCTCGGGACTGCGAATCCGGGGCAGCAGGGACGCTTTCTCTTTCATTATAATAACAGATAGAGGAGGGCCTATTTGTTCTTGTGTCTGTTCTTCCGCA
>JAITES010000043.1 GCA_031281925.1 Treponema sp.
TCCTCAAGGGCAATACAGATGGCGGCAAATTCTTCGGATGAAACCTCCCGTCCCATGGTCTCTGTGCCCGCAGACCGTGAAATCTGCCAGTTCTGACAAAAGGTACAGCCCAGATTACAGCCGCTTACAAAGATAGTTCCGGAGCCGCCCTGCCCGGTAACGGGAGGTTCCTCTCCCCGGTGTATGGAGGCACATGCCAACCGCAGGGCCGCGGTCTCCCTGCAGTAGCCCCGTTCCCCTCTCAAACGGTTCACACCGCATCGGCGGGGGCAGAGATTACAATGCTCGTAAAGGGATGTCACGGCAGATCTTCGGGCCCGGCAGCATGGTTTTGAGCCGCTATCGCCTTTTCAAGCCGCCGCAACGTTGCCCGGAGTCCTTCATCATGGATCTTGTCCCAGGGGATTTTGCCGTCGATCTTTTCTTCCGTTTCTTCAGACGGCTCCGGGCGTTGCGGAACAGGCGTCTCAAGCCCGGAAACTCCGGTTTCTCCCCGTTCTTTGGCAAGAAAAAAAGCAATACCGGTAACTCCTTTTTCGGGAAAACGCCGCTGAAAATCGTAGAGCAGTTTCCGTTCTTTGGTCTGTAAAAGCTGAATCCAGCCGGGGTGCTCCGTTTCAATAAGCACCACGCCTTTTTCAAATTCCTTTATCCGGGAATGGAAGCCCGCCGCGGCAATATGGTTTTTTTCGGTAATATCTTCCCAGGATTTGAAAAAATCAGTATATCCCCGCACCGTTTCGGCCAGTTCAGGGCCAATCATGGCCTTGATTATGTCTCCGACCTTTCTCATATATCCATCATACCGGCTCCGGAGAACCCTGTACAAGGCGGTATATCAGGGTGTCATCTTTTTTGTAGGCCTGATATGGCTCTTCGGGCAGGAAAGTGTAGAAGGCCTGGGAATAGGAAGGCAGGACAGCCAAAAAACGCCTGCGTTTTTCCCCGTCCATCTCCAGCAGCACATCATCCAGAAGCAGAACCGGGTCTTTCCCCGCCGCCTCCCGGTAAATTTTGGCCTGGGCGGAACGGAGAAGCAGGGCCAAAAGCCGGCGCTGCCCGGTGGAAGCGGTTCTGGTAAATTCGTTCCCTTCCCGGTAAAAATTGTAGCGGTCACGGTGGGGGCCTGAAAGACTCAGGCCCGCCGTAAATTCCGCCTGTCTTTTTTCCAGAAGGGTTTTTTCCGCATCTTCCTTCCGTTTCCAGGAACTCTGGTACCGTACTTCCAGCCCTTCAATGCCGGATACTTCCTCATAAAGGCGGGTAAAAAGCCGGGAGAACTGTTCCGCCGCCTCTTCACGCTTCTCCATCAGGGAGAGACCGTAACTTACAAGCTGGGGATCAAGCACATCCAGTACCGGAACAGCCTGGGCATACCGGTCTCTCAAACGGCAGTCCCGGAGCAGGGCGTTTTTTTCCTTGAGAACTCGGCGGTAACGGCGAAACATGTCAAGATACACAGGGTCCATCAGGCTTAGGGTCTGATCGAAAAACCAGCGCCGCCTTTCGGGGCTTCCGGTTACAAATTCCATATCTTCATGGCAGAAAACAATGCAGGGAGCTATGCCGAGCAGTTCTTTCCGGTCTGCTGCGGCTTTCCCGTTGATACGGATGCTCTTTTTCCCTCCCTCATACTTTACCAATACCTGATCTACCAAAGGGTCGTCATAACCAAGGGAAACAGAGAAGGAATGAGACTTCGTTTCATGTCCTGCCTGGTTTTTAAGGTCAGACTTTTCATCAATACGGGCCAGTTCCCTGTCGGAAGCTCCCCGGAACGAAGAAGCATAGGCGGAATAATAAACAGCCTCAATAAAATTGCTTTTTCCCTGCCCGTTTTCACCAATCAGAAAGATATCTTTGGCACGGGTATCCGTAATGCCATCGGTTAAATTTCTAAAGAAGACGGTTTGAACGGAACGGATTATCAATTTGTCAATTTTGCATCGGCATGACAATGTGAAAGAAGTCTTTTTCCGGCACCGGTACAATGGTTATGGCCTTTGACGTATCGGTAAACCGGATACAGATTTCTTCATCATCCATTACCTTGAATGGTTCCTCGATATAGCGGTAATTGAGGGCTATGGATAGCTCTGCACCCTCATACTTGCAGGGGATCTCTTCCCGTGCAACGCCGATATCGTTCTCTTCAGAGTAGACAGACACCGAACCGGAGGTCAGACCCAGGTATATTCGCCGGGATTTCTGCTCCACAAGAAGGGATACACGCCTCAGAGCGTCCAGCATTTCAAGCCGATTAACAATGAACATACTGTTCTGAGATTCGGGAATCACCCGTTTGTAATTGGGGAAGGGGCCTTCAATGAGTACCGACGACAGATTATAGCTTCCAAAACGTATAAAAAGCGTCTTATCGGTAACCGAAATTGATACCAGTCCCTCATCCCCTGTCCTTTTCATCAGAATGTTAAGTATCTTCGGCGGTATAATGACTCCGGAAAAATCCTTTATTTCATCTCCTGTTGGTTTACTGATATAGGCAAGGCGCCGTCCATCGGTAGCCACCATGGCAATATTCCCATCAGACTTTTCCAGATGAACTCCGTTCATAAAATACCGGGTTTCATCATCAGAAACCGCAAAAACGGTCTGCATGATCATATCCTTAAAGTCCTTTACGGGTATTTCAAAGTATTCCTCGGAGGAAACGGGAAATTCGGGAAATTTCTCGGACGAAATACTCTTCAACTGAAATTTTATCTTTTTATTACTTGGTTTGATGGTCGATTTTGTATCAATCTGTTCGAATTCCAGTTCCCCTTGGGGAATAGAATTGAGAATTCCCAGGAATTTATCCCCAAGTACCGTGGTAGCTCCTGTTTCGCCGACAGTTACAGGAAGCCGGGTTTCAAAACTAACCTTTGTGTCCGTAGCTTTTATCACAAGGCTGTCTTCTCCTGCCTCGAGGTATATATTGGACAGGATCGACATGGCATTCTTCGTGGAAACGATTTCCTGAGCCATGTTTATTTCTTTCAGCAATATGTCTTTATCGCAGTTAAACTTCATTTACGCACTCTCCTTGAGGATGTTCCGGGATTGGTTATCCCGGGTTGTCCTTTCTTGTTATTATTATATAATATATATAAATTTAGTAGTAGTATTAGTAGGCAGAAGTATATGTGGAAAACATATCTAACTCCTTGTATTATAAGGAATTAGCTTTTTAACAACCCGGCCTGTTATTGTTCCTTCTTTCCACAATGTTCACCTGGTTTCTGTTTATCCACCTCTTTTCAATACCTTTTCCACAATTAATGTTTGGCGCTTTCCTCCCGAATCAGCCGTTTAAGGTTATCTATGGTCGGCTGCATGGTAGGATCGGACTGGAGGGTATCCCGTATCACATTGCAGGAATGCATAACCGTGGTATGATCCCTTCCTCCAAAGTCCTGGCCTATCTCTGTGGTGGAGTATTCTGCAATTTCATAGGAAATATACATGGCAATGTGCCGCGCCAAAGCGACATTTTTGTTTTTCTTCCTCCCCTTGAGATCATTGGAAGTAAGGGAAAAATAAGAGGCCACGACCCGGCGGATAAGATCGATTGAAAGATTCTCCATTTTTGGGGAAGCGAACATATCCCGCAGCAGATTTTGGGCTATTTCCAGGGTTATGGGTATCTTTTTTAGTTCTGCATAGGGAATCAGGGTGTTGATAGCCCCCTCAAGATCCCGGATATTGGTGGAAATATTCTTGCCGATAAGGTCAATTACAGTATCCGGAATGTTTATGCCCCGTTCATTGGCTTTTTTTTTGAGAATAGCGCAACGGGTTTCATACTTTGGAGGCTGCAGATCCACCTTGATGCAACGTTCAAACCGATTCTTGAGCCGTTCGGGGATCTTTTTCAGCTCCGAAACAGGCCGGTCACAGGTAAAGACGACCTGTTTATTTGCCTCCGAAAGGGAATTGAAGGTATGATAAAGCTCTTCCTGAACCTGTTCCTTATCCTGAAAGAATTGGATGTCATCCATGAGAAAAACATCGGTCATACGGAATTTGTTTTTGAAGGCCGCCGAGGTATTTCTATCCCCAATCGCCTGGATAAACTCGTTGAGAAAATTCTCGGAAGTGATGCAGATTATCTTATAATCCGAATTCTGATAAATAAAATTTCCGATGGCGTGCATCAGGTGGGTTTTTCCCAGACCGACACCCCCGTAGATCAAAAACGGGTTGTAAGAAGTTCCCGGATTAAGTCCGATAGCCTTGGCTACGCTTACCGCATAGTCATTATTTTCTCCGACAATATAACGTTCGAAGGTATAATCTTCCC
>JAITES010000116.1 GCA_031281925.1 Treponema sp.
CGCCACCATCGGCGCCTCCGCCTTCCGGGGTTGTGCCGCCCTGACCACGGTAAGCCTCCCGGCGGCCGCCACCATCGGCGCCTCCGCCTTCTATGGCTGTGCCGCCCTGACCACGGTAAGCCTCCCGGCGGCCACCGGCATCGACGATTACGCCTTCCGGGGTTGTGCCGCCCTGACCACGGTAAGCCTCCCGGCGGCCACCGGCATCGGCGGCGAGGCATTCCAGGGCTGTGCCGCCCTGACCACGGTAAGCCTCCCGGCGGCCACCACCATCGGCGCCTCCGCTTTCGCAGATACCGGCACAGGAAACCTCTCCGTCACCCTGAACGCCGCGCCGCCCAGGCTGGGAACGAATATGTTCGCCAACGTTAGCGGCTCCAGGACCGTCACCGTCAAACGGCCCTCCGCCGCCGATAGCGTCTACGGCTCGGGTATTTCCGGCGTCCGTAGCGCCGATGCCTGGGCAGACGGCTTCCGGGGCAGGGGCTGGAACGGTATGAATGTTGGTTCCGGGACGGCGAATACAGACATCAGCGTAGCATTTGCGGATTCGGATTCATAAGGGAAACCATGGACAAGAAGCAGTACAACTATTTAAAGAAGGAATTCTCATTTTAAAATAGCCGCGACACGAACCTCACGAACAGATCCATTCCGGCGGTAAATCCGTTCGTGGAGTTCGCGGCAAATTTCTTCAGTAATGTCAAACCGCCGGACTTTACGCGCTTTTTTGCTCTTCAAGGAATTCCATGAACTCAGTCCCGCTTATGGTTTCCCGTTCGATAAGGCAGGCGGCAATATCGGAAAGCTTGTCCCGGTTTTCTCCGAGGAGGCGCAGCGCCTCTGCGTGGCAGTTTTCCAGGATGCCTGCCACTTCCCGGTCAACATCACCGCCTGAAGCCTCCGAAGCGGTAAACACATTGCGGCCGTCCAGGTACTGATTCTGCAGACTTTCAAGACTCATAAGGCCAAAACGCTCGCTCATGCCGTACTGGGTAACCATGTTCCGTGCCAGACGCGTTGCCCTTTCAATGTCGTTGGCCGCTCCTGTACTCATCTGGCCGAATTCGATTTCCTCCGCGGCCCGGCCCGCCAAAAGACAGGTAATCTGCGCAAGCAGATCCGATTTGGTAAGGAGATAGTGTTCCTCCTCGGGGAGGTTCATCGTATAACCCAGGGAACCCATCGTGCGGGGAACTATGGTTATCTTGTGTACCGGCTGGGAGTTTTTCTGCAGGGCGGATGCAAGGGCGTGCCCCACTTCATGGAAGGCCACCATACTTTTTTCTTTTTTGCTGAGGATGCGGTCTTTCTTCTCCTTCCCGGCTATCACCGTTTCTACCGCTTCCATCAGATCTTCCTGCGTCACTTCATTCCGCCCCAGGCGCACCGCGCGAAGGGCCGCCTCGTTGATCATGTTGGCAAGATCCGCTCCTGCGGCCCCGCTTGTTGCCAGCGCGACTTCACGGAGATTCACCGTTTTCTCAAGACGCACTTTTTTTGCGTGAACCAGAAGAATCGCCTCCCGTCCGGGAAGATCGGGCTTCTCCACGATGATACGGCGATCAAAACGGCCGGGACGGAGCAGAGCCTTGTCAAGAATTTCCGGCCTGTTGGTGGCCGCCAGAATCAGTATACCTTTGGAAGAATCAAAACCGTCCATCTCCGCAAGAAGCTGGTTCAGCGTCTGTTCCCGTTCATCGTTGCCGCCCATCTGGTTGTCCCGGCTCTTTCCGATAGCATCGATCTCATCAATAAAGATGATGCAGGGAGCATGTTTTGCAGCCTGGGCAAAGAGATCCCTCACCCGGCTTGCGCCGACACCGACAAACATTTCCACAAATTCGGACCCCGAAAGCGACAGGAATGGTACCTTCGCCTCCCCGGCAACCGCCTTGGCAAGCAGAGTCTTACCCGTTCCCGGAGGCCCCACAAGCAGCGCTCCCTTGGGCTGCCTGGCGCCGATTTCCTGGTACTTTTCCGGACGGTGAAGGTAATCCACCATCTCCCTGAGACTTTCCTTGGCTTCGTCCTGACCGGCCACATCATCAAAACTGACATGGGTATTTTTTTCCATATCGTAGTATTTGGCCTTACTCTTGCCCGCGTTGAGTATACCGCCCATCCCCCCGCCTATTTGAGACGAAAACCTGCGCATAACAAAGAAGTAAACTACATAGAAGACAAGAAGCGGGAATATCCAGCTTGAAATAAATTCCATGACAGGATTACTGCGGATGATGGGCCTGTAGAAAGCCACATTTTTACTGCTCAGCCTTTCGACAAGAGCCGGGTCGTCGAGCCTGCCTGTATAAAAAACCCGGCTCCCCGCCCTGCCGTTTCCCGGCGCCCGCACTTCCCCTGCGGAACTGTCCGCGCCGAGAATCTCCCGGACACGCCCCGCGGACGCATCCTCTTTCAGCGTAAGGGCGATCTGATCGTTTTCGATTCGTACATGCTTAACCGCATCGGCTTCCACGAGACTTAGAAACTGACCGTAACCAATCTCCACCCTCTGGTTTGCCGCGAAACTCCCCATTACGATATTGAGAACAAATGTAACGACGATACCGATTACCAGAAAATTGAAAAACCCGCTTTTCCCGCTGGGCTCCCTTCCCCGCCTGCCGGGACCCTCTCCTCCCTGACTGTCTTTTTCCATAGCGATCACCTCGTGTTTTGATGGAAACCCATACGGCGTTTCCCGGAGCACATGCGCCCCTGCAGAACTATCTGCGGCCTCCCGGCCCGATCCTCATACAAAGATAACCATTCTGGCGGCAAAAGGTAAACAAATTCGCCTCCCGGCAACAGGTTTTTATGGAGAGAGACCGTTCCACAACTTCAGCTTTTGAAACAAGCTCAAGATACAGAAGGTGATAACTGTATACAAAAGTATACTTTTTTAAAGAGCTTTACGATAGTGGAATATCCATGCTATAATATTTTATATGAATGAACAATTGTTCTTATTGGATATAGAGACAGATAAAATTCTGCATGAAAATGAAAAACAGACAAGAAACTCATATGACTTGTGGGATGGAATATCCGAACCTTTATATGAAAAAAAGGAATATCTTACCCAACAGCTTATTACTTACATAGGCAATAAAAGAGCCTTATTAAGCTTTGTGGGGGATGGCATTAAAAAGGTACAAAAGAAACTGCATAAAAATAAACTAAGAATGTTTGATGTTTTCAGCGGTTCAGGAATTATTGCAAGATATTTTAAGAAATTCTCGGAATTGCTTATTGTTAATGATTTAGAAAAATATTCCACATTAATTAATGAATGTTATCTATCAAATCAGGATGAAATTAATCTTGCTTTATTACGAAAATATTATACAAAAATTATTGAGGAGGCCAATGCTCATTTAATAAAAGGGATAATATCAGAATTATATGCACCAAAGGATGACACCAATATTAAACCGGAAGAGAGAGTCTTTTATACGTCAAGAAATGCGATGTATATAGATACGGTTAGACAGCTGATAGAAACAATTCCCCGGCAATACCAAAAATATTTCCTCGCACCATTATTATCTGAA
>JAITES010000190.1 GCA_031281925.1 Treponema sp.
GTATGCTACAGGCCGGGAAATCTACCTTCGCAGGGCAGGGGAAGACGCTGTCCGTTCCGGGGAGGACGGTTTCAGTTCCTATCTTTCAGGTTCCCTGACTTCATGGTACAACCTGCGTCTCTTTCCTGCCGCTGAAAAGGGAGGCCCCCGTCCCGCGGATGTGCAGCGCGTAACGCTGGAGTTTCCCCCCGTTTCAGCGGATGAAGATGAAGGCGGTGCCCTACAACCGGCTTCATCTGTTCTGACTTTTACCCGGGACGGAAACAACTGGAACATGAGTGGTACCGATACTGCGGTTGAACGGACAAAGGTGGAATCCTGGCTGCAGGGTATCCTTAATACTGAAGGGGAAAATTTTGCCCCGGAGCATACCGGGCCTTACGATTCAGGCCGTGTCTCTCTGGAACTGGGAAACGGCAGTGTTCTTGTCATTGCCTTTTCTCCCCAGGATGACTCAGGCAAACGGAATGTTACGGTAAGCGGTTCAAATGAGGTTTATATACTTGCGGACTGGGCCCTGAGCCGGATATTCAGGGAAGCTGCTTACTTTGAGACGCAATAAAGTTGCGGTATTTTTCCGGGTCGCTCTTGAAGGCTACGATGTGGGTAACCGGATCGGCCATTGCCCGCCGCAGGGCTTCCCGGGCTTCAAAGATCAGCCTTTCGGCATCAATGAGCCTGCCTGCGCGGGATGAAATGCCTATGCACAGATCGTTCTTTGACCCGAAGGCGCCGGCAAAACGGGTAAGTATGCGATTATGGAATTCTTCAGACTTTACAAAACCCTGATCCAGATCGATGTTCGGATAGATGATCGAGATGCCCCATTCCCCAAGTTCAAAGATCAGATCCCGTAGATTATAGAATTCCACGGCTACCCCGGTAAACTGCCTGAAAAAATCTTCATCCAGGGAATCGGCATTCCGGAATTCCATCATGATGTACACCAGATCCTGTTCAAAGGAGGCGCAGCGGTGCAGTTCAGCGGCAAGCCGATCCCTTGTGTATTCTTCCCAGCCTATGCCCCGCTTCGAGTAAAGCCCCTGCGGCGTTTTTTCTTCGTACTCTTCCTCAAATGATTCTCCGGAAGCCTCACCCGCCGGCTCTTCTTCCGTTTCGTCAGGCGGCGGAGTCTTTACTTCGGCCTTGCCGGTTCCGCCCTTTGTCTCCGTGCCCTCCAGGGATTCAAAGTCTATAAGGCTGTCCGTTTCCGCGCCACCTTCCCGCCGGGATGGTGCGCCTTCCCGCCGGGATGGCGCATCCTTTTTATTCTGTTCCCCAAGGGCGGCAGCCGCAGGGGCTCCGGAAAGGGAACTAAAGAGCAGGGTAAGGAAGGCCAGTACAAGACTGCCCAATACCACCAGAAGAGTCTGCTTCATGGCGGAAAGGAGAAAGTCATAATCGATGAGGCCAAAGAGCGCCTGAATATTTACATTCCGCTGGCCTTCGATCCGCAGGGGCCGCAGATCGCTTGTTTTCAGGGCAAAACCGCTTTTGAAGCGCGGCGAATCATTCACCCAGTTTATTACCGTTCCCTGACGGCGCTCGAAGGCGTATTCTCCATTGGGGCCGGAAATAATAAGAGCTTCCATGGTTTTTGAACTGAGCACGGCGTCTTCTATGGTTTGAATGAAAGGCTCATCCATGAAACCCAGCACCCCGGCCGCGGAAGCCAGATCCTCAAGATCCCTGAATTCAATCTCCATCAGATTCCGCCGATCCTGAAAATTACCGGCGATACGAATAACGCCGTATACAAGAGCGGCAGAGTATACAATAATACACAAAACCGCCATAAAGGTAGTGATCAGATTTTTTGGGGTATTGATTTGCCTCATAAGAGAATTATATACGGTTTTTTTTATCTATGCTAGAATAACATAATGGTTATTCGAAGATCCTGCCTGCCTTCAGGCTGGTATCCCCGGGACGGAGAGGCAGTTTCCCGTTTTCTCTCTCCCTTTGCTTCCCCCCCGAACGGAAAAGCCCTTGCAGCGGTTGCCCCCCATGCGGGCTGGTACTATTCGGGCAGATTTGCGGCCCAGGCAGCCGCTGCCCTGGAACGGGACGCCTCCACGGTAATCGTTGCCGGAGGCCATCTGCCTGCCGGCATGCCCCCGCTTTTTGCCCTGGAGGATCAGGTTGCCGGCCCCCTGGGAAATATCATCATAGACTCAGAATTGCGGGATGCCTTATATGAAGAATTGAAGGGCCGGGAAGACCGTTACCAGGACAACACCGTAGAAGTGCTCCTTCCCATGGTACGCTATTTTTTCCCGGAGGCCCGCCTCCTGTGGATACGGCTCCCCGCGGAAATTTCATCCTTTGAGGCCGGAAAAACCATCGCCCGGACAGCCCGTTCACTTGAACGCAAGACCGTGCTGTTGGGCTCCACTGATCTTACCCACTATGGCCCGAATTACAGTTTTTCTCCCCGCGGTTACGGCAGAAAGGCCCTGGAATGGGTGGAAAAGGAAAACGACAGAGCCTTTATCGACGCGGTTCTTGCCGGAAACCCTGAAGAGACACTCCGCCGGGCGGAAGAAGACCGATCCGCCTGTTCGGCCGGCGCGGTTCTCGGCGCCATGGGTTTTGCTTCCCTTTGCACCGGCTCAAAGAAATCCAAAGCGGAACTCCTTGCCTACGGCACAAGCGCTGCCATGTCCGCGGATGAAATTCCCGATTCTTTTGTCGGTTACGGGGCATTTTCTTTTAGCTGAGCCGTTGGTAGAGGCAGGCGGGTTAAAATCCCGGAGCCTGCTCCCGGGTTCTTCATTAGAGCTGTTTGGAAACTTCAGTTTCCTGAACAAGTCTATTCTCCGTACATTGCCTCAAGCACCTTCTCAATTTCCCTTATGCAGTAGCCCTTTACCGCTTCCAGTACCTCCCTGCCGCTGTTCAGCGCCTCCCTCCGTTTGAGGGCGGCCGCCTGGGGGAGCAGGGTTTTCAGTATCAGTTCTTCTTCCGCGTTCATCTCCCGCTCCGATTCGGGAAGAGCGGCTATCTTTTCCCGGTAGGAGACAAGAAAACTACGGGCTTTCATCGCCGCCGGCCCCGCAGAGAAGATAGCAGGATTACTGCGGCGGGTCTTTTCTCCCTGCGGCAGTCTGATGGGGGCTCCCATTCCCTCCGCCGTGCTGTACCGGACATCCGTTTTTGCGGCCTTTAGTTCCAGTCCTTCCCGGTAACGGTTCAGGGTGCGGGTTTCATAGTACCAGACGCCGTCTTCCCGTGTCTTTTTCTGCAAATCCGGGCTCCGGTAGAGGAGGGAAGAGAACTGGGTTTCCATGGAAAAGAAACGGTTTTGCAGTTTTTCAAAGTACGGGAAGAGCCATGTGCCTTTTGCGTAGCTTTTTCCCAGAGGGTAGGAATAGTCCGCGCCGTATATCTCTATCCGGGAAGCGCCCAGGGCCTCCGCCAGAGAAACGGCCGCATAGGTAACGTTCCCCCCGGAACTATCCACAACGGGGATAGCCCTCCAGTAGCCTGATACATAGTTCGCCAGGGGATGCCCGCCGGAAAAGAATATGGGCCTAGAAACCATGCCCGCCAGCAGGGGAGGGCTTGCAAGGTCAAGAAACAGGGGAATATGCGGGGGAATTCCGCCCAGAAAGTGCTTGTAGCTGATATGCTGGCAGTCTATCGAGATAACGGCATCGGGTTCGATGTCCGCGGCCAGGAGAGCGGGGAGGCTTGTGTCGCTTGCAAGGAGAAAGAGTCCGCCGCGTTTGCGCCTGAGCCCTTCAAGCTGCATGTCCAGCGAGGGGCCTGCGGCGCAGATTGCGGCTTCCCGGATCGGGGGGAAGGGCCGCCTTATCTCTTCGGCGGCCCTGAGATTGCGGATGATATTGGAAAACCAGCGTGTGCCGAACCATGCCTGTACCGAATAGTCCGCGGAAAGCCGCCTTGCGGCGTTTTGGATTGCCGTCCCCGCCTCTTCAAAGCGGCCGCTTTCCATATCAGTCCGGATCCTGAGCGGCAGGGAACGGATCGCCCCGTCCAGGGAAGGCCGGTATCTTTCCAGGATACACTCTTCAATTTCTCCGGGTGAAGGGTCAATGAGGATCCTCAGCCGCCGGTCTTCCAGAATACGGGCATGGTCTGCCGAACAGAGAAGCTCCGCGAAACCGTTGATGTCATAATCGATTACCATTACTCCCCGTACATCGGGAAGTGCAAGCGCTGCTTCAACATAGTAGCCCCCGCCGAAGCCCAGGAAGACGAGGAAGCCTGCCCCATTCATGGTACTGGACAGAAGCCGTTGAGCTTCCCTCCGTGGGTCCACCGTGGAATGCAGGGGATGTGCGCCTCCGCCGGGATTAACTATGGCGGGAACCATGTCTCCGCCTCTGGACTCCAGAAACTTATAGCGGTTTAATGTGGTTTCCGCGAGGGAAAGCCGCGAGCAGAGCCGTTCATGGCCTGCCGAAAGGGCCAGAAGATTCCGTTCAAAGAAAAAATGTTTATCCACGGACATTCTCCCCTGTACGGATCAGTGTTTCTACCGCGGCGCAGATCTCGTCCCGGGAATTCAACTGCAAAAGACTTCCCAATTCCCCCTGAATTTCATCTCCGTTTTTTTTGTCCTGCAGGGCATCCAGCAGAAAAGCTTTTGCCTTTTCCCTCCGTTTTTCCCCTGTCTCTTTTATAACAAAGTACTCCGTTTCAGACGGCCCTGAAGCGGCAGCCTCTTTTTTAAGCTTCTGCAGATTATTGTCCCCTTCGTCCGAACCGAAGGCGCTGTCTTTCCCCAGGGGGAGAACCTTTCCCGGCCAGGAATGACGACTGAACCATGAGGCATAGATATTGTGGCTTCCGCCGCGCTCCAGCCCATAAGAGCGTTCAAAGGAAAGTGAGTATTCACTCTTCATACGGGAAGCCTGTTCCCGGATGAGCCGATCAAAACTGTAGGGCCGGGCATGGGTCTTGATGCCGGAATTTTTCAGATCGATACCTGCCGTATACACTTTTTCTTTTTTAAGAAAAAAAGCCAGATCCAGTGCGGAGGCGCTTACCGTTCCCCTCTGGGGAAAACTGATATGGGGCAGGCCAAGCCTCTCCAGAATATGACGCTGCCAGCGGCTTCCGTCGGCGATAAGAATCTGCGGGCAGGCGGAGCACTGGGAGGGGAGGGCCGCGGAAAGGCTTAGCGCAAGGCTGTAGGGAGGATTTTGAATGAACCTGAGAGCCTCGTAAAGGTGAAGGAGAGCCCAGCCGCCGCCGTCGGTACTGATCACCAGATCCGGTACAATTCCTGCGCAGAGCAGGGCCTGGACGGATGAGGAGACCGCAATAATAAATACTGTTCCCTCTTTTTTGATTTTTTTTATGACTTCAAGAGAGGTTTCAAGGCCCGGCCCCGCCGCGGTTACCAGTACGGGGCAGGAAATTTCCCGGTAGAATACCAGTTGTTCGGGAAGGAGCATATTCTTAAAAAAATTTTTAAACCATCTTCTTCCAAAGCCCTTGAGAGTTTTTGTGTTGGCGTCTATCCTTTTGATAAATTCCACTGTTTCTGCAAGAACTTCCCTGTACGCTTCCCCGTAAAACGAAAAGGCCGGCCTCCATTCAACGATTTTAAGTTTTCCGGCTTCCGTGTCCGGGATCTCCCTTTCAAGAAAATCCTGTATCCCCAGGGCCGAATCCGGTTCCCACACGGGCAGCCCCGGCCGGGAGGGCCAGCCTTTTCCGGCATGAAGGATGAGTATTTTTGCGTATGGAAATTTGTTCTGCAGAGTTTCCGCCAGGTAGCCTTCTCCCGGTTCTATCAATAAAAAATATTCTGTGCCTTCGGACAGATTAAGGGAATTGATATAGCGTTCGGCTTCCTGCCGTGGATTGTAGCGGGAATGAATGGAAGCGGGCAGCCTCATCTTAGCCGAAAGATTTAAGGATTTCCAAAACCTTGCCGGCACTGTCTGCTTCAAAACGAAGCACTGTTTTTGCGTCCAGACTTTTTGAGAGCCGGTGGGCCAGCAATTCCTGATCAATGTTTACGGGAACAAGGACAAGACAGGTAGAATCGGGGAGGAGAAACATGTTCCCCAGCGAAGAAACCGCCCTGGAAACCGCAGAGGGGAAATTTTTTTTGCCCTTATTGTCTTTCAGTATAATGCCTCCCACTCCGTTTTCCCCCTCCATGGAACGGCGGATGACGGTTTCAAGGCCGCCGCTTTTCTCCTCCGTTGAAATCATGGAACGTTTTGTCATGCCCCGTTCCAGAAGCCCGCCCTTCTTTCCGGGGGAAGCTTTCTGCCGGGGACTCAGCACTTCCCCGAGTTCCCTGAGCAGGAGCATGAGGCTTTCAGGATTGAGTCCGCCTTCTTCAACGCAGAGAAATAAATTTTGACAGGGATTCTTTCTGTCAAGAGGGAAAAACCAGGCCCGGCATCCTGCAGGAACAGTACCGTTCAGGTTATCTTCCAGACGCCGGTAATCGCCTGTGTTTTCAGGGATCCTTTCGAGGGGGAAATGTAATTTCCCCTTTCCCGCGCCGCTTGAAGCATAGCAGACATATTCTCCTGCAGAGAGCGTAAAACAGAACCCTGCCTGAAAAGGCCCGTAGGCCTTGAGGAGGTTCAATGCCGTATCGACAGTAGAATTACTGCGGGGAAGACGGAGGATGCGGTTTTTTAGAGCTTCCCCCATACTGTCAATAGTACCGGAGTGACTGCTTTTTGTGGCGGCTTTACTTAAAAGCCCCATTAAACCAACCCCAATTCCTTGAAAAGCTTTTTGTAGGTATCAAAATATTCAGACCGGGCGAATTCTTCTATTTTTTCTTCCGGCAGGGATTCGAGGAGTTGATCCATGTAGGAAAGAACGGTTTTGAGTTCCTCCTTGATGCCGCCGGGAACTTTTTCCCCGGTTTCAGCATCCTCTGCTTCCATTTCGGATTCTGTCTCTTCCCCGAAGCTTAGATCTTCGTCCGCCTCCGGATTAGCGGCTTCCGTATCAAAAGAGATCTCATCGACGGCGACATCGTCGCTTTCAACGGCAAATGATGTATCATCCTCTTCCACTGCAGGTTCACTGTCATCAACCCTGAAATCATCGGCGCTTACTTCTATGCTTTCCTCTTCCGTTTCCGGGCCCAAAGATGATGAATCAGATGAATCGAAAGAATCAGAGGAATTCTCATCGGCCTCAACAATAAAGCCTTCGGGAATGCTCTGGGAAAGATCCTCTTCGCTTTCTCCCGCGCCGGCCTCTTCTTCGCCCAAATCTATGGTAATTTCTTCAGAACCGCCTTCGTCAATGGTGATGTCTTCGCTGCTTTCCTCAACGGAAAAATCCTCGGAATCAACATCAAGACTGATGCTGTCAAGGGAGGGTTCCTCCACGGGATTTTCCGTAATCTCCCCGGAAAAATCCGGTTCATCAATTACGGCATCGCTCAAGTCAAGGGAAATTTCCTCGAAGTCACCGGATCCCGCGCTTTCTTCCGTTATTTCCGTTGTTCCCAGAGGATCCTCTTCCAGATAACTGGTGTCCTCGGGCGCTGCGGTTATGGGCAGAACCCCTTCTTCGCGAAGATGCTTGAGTTCCTCCGCATCCTTTTCCTCAAGATCGTCGATGGTGAGGGGCTCGTCTTCTTCATCAAAGCTGAAAGGTTCGCTCTCCGCTTCTATCTTGCTTTCACCGTTCAGTTCATCCAGATCGGAATCCGAAAGATCGAGATCTATGTCCATATTATCAAAGGATTCACCGCTTCCCTCATCGGGACTTATATCAAGATCGCCGGAACCGGCCTTTTCTGTCACGGCCTCTTCGGCTTCCGGGTTTTCATTGAGAATATCTTCCCCTTCGGAAAGGCGGAAATCTTCTTCCCCCGCCGCTTGTTCATCCGGCCCTCCGGAAAGATCCTCTGTATCCAGGGTTTCGGTAGCATCCTCACCGGATTCTTCGGTAAAATCTGCGGTATTGAGGATGTTATCAAGTTCGTCTCCGGTAAGAGCGATTTTTTCATCCTCTTCCTCATCAAAGAAACCGCCCTGTTCTTCCCCGGCAGGAGCGCCGGACTTGAGAACGGTAAATTCCTTTTTCAGGGTTGAAAGTTCTGTGCGGATAGACGAAAGCTCTTCGGCTATCTTCATTAAAAGTTTGGTGGAAAGATCCGTTGCGGCCTCCGTATGCCCTGTCTGCGGCTTTTCTCCGGTTTCCGGCTCTTCGGATAAACCGGTATCCATATCGGCGGAAGGTTCTTCGAGGGTTTCGGGAGCATCCCCGAGGAAGTCGCTTACCGGCACTTCGGAGAATCCTTCTTCCGTTTCGGAGCTTTCCTCTGTAGAGGTAAGGACGCTTTCATCGAGAGGGAAGTCCTGCGCTTCGCCCATCGGCTCGCTCAAGGTTCCAAAATCCACCAGTTCAGGTTCGGGTAAATCTAAATCCTCTTCTTCGACAGAAGACTCTTCCACAGATATATCTTCTTCAGATATATCTTCTTCGGTGTCCTCTATAGGGATGTCAGGGATGTCCAGATCCGGAAAGTCCATGCTGTCTCCGGAATCCTCCGCCGGGGAATCAAGAGACAAAGATTCCTCTTCGACGGCAGCCTCCGTATCTATGGCAAAATCGTCTTCGGGCAGGGAGAGATCTTCATCGGGAAGATCCAGATCAAAATCGCCTGAATCTCCGGTTTCCTGGTGAGAATTTTCCTGACTGGCCGAGGAAAGATCCTGAGGTTCACTCTTTACCCATACCCCGTATTCATCCAGTTCATCGGCGGATCCAATCATACCGCGATCCGAATATATTGAAGGACGTGATGAGTTATTTTTTTCAGCTCCGGGATTCCCGGAAGGCTTTTGATCTTTTGCCATTAACAGCTCCCACTATTTGGACAACATATATTGTAAAATATCGGCTATTTATATAATTTTTTGTAGCCTTTTTACCGAAAAGCGGACAAAAAACCCTTTCAGATTATGGTAGCCGTGGTTTTTCCGGTTGTCAATCAGGTAAACCTGCAGGGTTCCCCGTGATGGGGAGAGCCTCCCGGCTTTGCTCCCTCAAGTATAGGCCGAAAGCATCCGTAAATTGATCTAATGAGAGCCTGCAAATACCTCATCGTTCCATGGACAGTAATTGCTGTTTATACACTATCTTCTCTTCTGGCCGGGGCGATGGGATTTTCTTCATTCAGGCAGCTTGAAGACGAAAAATACCGCCAGGAAAAAAACATGGAACAACTCCAGCGTATCAACAGCGACCTGAAAAATGCTACCGACAGTCTGCTCTATGACAAGGATACCCTGGGAGTATATGCCCGCGGCCTGGGTTACGGGAAACCCGGTGAAGTGTACCTCCGTATCGTCGGTTTGGGGGGCCTGAAAAAGACCAAAACCGAAGCGGGTGAACTTGTCCTGGCAAAAAAACCGGAATACATAGGAGACACGGTTCTGAAACTGACCGCGCTGCTCTCCGGGGCCCTCCTTTTTGCAGTTTTACTGTTCTTTGATGTCCTGAGTATCCGCAAAAACACATTAAAGTAGCGCTGATTATACTCGGTTGCATAAACCGGCGATTCCTTAGCGCGGAAGCTTCTTCCACTCCACTTCCTGCACGTCCTTGAGAGTTATTTCCTCCAGAATTTCCCCGTCCATTTTGGCCTTTGCGGCAAATTTGTAACCTCTGAGTACCGTTCCGTTCTCGCAGAGTATGAATTCCCACTCCATCGGAGGGGCCGCTTCGGCCATTTTCCGGGCCGCCTCTATCGGCAGAGGGTGATAATAGCGCAGCGAATTGGGGGAATTCTGGCGCACATGCAGGGTATTATCGTGTATCGAATAGCTTAATACCATCTGCGCGCCGGAAGAGAAGATGGCTACGCCCCGGCCGCTTCTCTGGAAGCGGATCATCTCTATCCCCTGTTCTCCCTGCCAGGTTCCAAGAAGGCTGTTTGTGTCTATCTTTTCCGGATCGGAGTTTTTTGCCCCGGGAGCCGCGGCCAGGGAAATGTCGCCGCTTGAGGAAAAGGCGTTTTCAAGGAAGGAGCGGGCCTTGAGCACCATTTCTCCGGCGGATTTATACACCGAAGTAAAGGAATTCTTTTCTCCGGTGGAAAGCTTGTCGATCTGAAGCATGAATATACGGCTTTCCCGTTCCAGATAGATGCTGCCGGAGATCACAAAATCTATAAACGGCGTTTTGCTTTTATTTTCATTGTTCAAATCGGCCGGGGAGGAAACCAGTTCGCCAAAATCTTCAAGGTAGGAGACGATCAGGGACTCGATAAGCTTTTTTTCGTTTGAACTGATGCCTTCGGCCATCAAAGCGTCAAAACGGATACCCGGCCTGTCGCTTTGGGCCCCCGCAAACAGGGGGATGAAAAAAACTGCAAAGCCTGTAAGGATTCGCCGCCTCATATAACTAGTATAGCAGCTTTTTCCTGGATTTGTAAGCCTTGACGCGGAAACCTTTCATTTCACTGTAAACCATGGCGAAATTCTCTGGCAATGTCCCGCTTGACATCCCGTTCCCGTATGTCGGCCCGTTTGTCAAAGAGTTTTTTCCCCTTACAAAGCCCCAATTCTACCTTGACCCGGTTTTTTTTGAAGAAAAAGGACAGGGGAATGAGCGTATATCCCTTTTCTTCCACCCTCCGTCTAATCCGTTTAATCTCTTCCCGGTGGAGGAGGAGCCGTTTTTTCCGGTCCGGATCGTGGTTGAATATCGATGAAAAGGGATTTTCCGCGACTCTCAGGGAACGGAGCCAGATTTCCCCTTCAATAATTTCCGCCCATGCATCGGGGAAGGAGATCTTTCCCTCCCGGAAGGACTTTACCTCCGTCCCGAAAAGCTCTATGCCGCACTCATAGGTATCGTCTACCGCATAATCATGCCGGGCCCTGCGGTTTACCGCGATGATCTTGACGCCTTCACTCATTCCGTATCCTTGCGGGCAATGACAGGCCGGAAGCCTGTCAGGGGAGAGCAGCTTTCCGGAGGAAGGGAAGCGTATTCGCCCCTGCCGTTTCTCAGACTCCGTTCCGGGGACCCTACTTCTTCAATGGCCCCAACCGGAGCGGAAAGACGGGAAAGCGGCGCGTAAGGGTCCGCGCACCATTCCCAGATTTCAAAGTCCCCTCCGGAAGCTTCATATTCGGCTTCTGTGGGAAGGCGAATCTCCCAGCCTGAAGGCAGCCTGTCTCCCGCCTCAATGCTTAACCAGCGGCAGAATGCTTCCGCGGCATACCAGGAGACGGCAGTCTGCCAGGGAAAGGAAAAACTCTCTTCCCGGAAGAGGTACTCGTCGCTTACCAGTCCTTCGATGACCATGGCATCCCGTCCCTCTTCGCCCCAGCGGGGATTGGCATCTGTAAAGGCTTCCCAGGACTCTGTCCCAACAGGCATCTCGGCAATGCTGAAGTCCTTGCCGGGAACAGGGTAAAAATTGACGCCTTCAAGACGCAGGGCCGGGGGATCTCCGTTGATACCCGGAGGAGGTTCTCTAGGAGGCGGAGGAGTATAGTCCCCGAAAAGATCCGCATGTTTTCCCGGCAGCAGGGCCGCAAATAAGGAAAGGGCTTCGGGGTTTTCGGAGAGGTAATCCAGAACTTTTTCCGCGGAACGGGAAAGGCTTAAGGGAGAGGAGGAGATTCCCCCGTTATCGATCAGGCAGCGGGCCCGGACAAGATCCCGGAAACCGGCCCTGGTTACGGCAAAACGGGCCGCGGCATGGAGTATCCCCTCCGCGGAAGAGTCCGAAGAAACCGCCGCCGCGACAAACGCAGGCCCCGTCCGGTAGGCCCCTTCGGAGAGGCTTAATGGTATCTGCCAGGAGAGGGTAGGTTCCCCCCCGAATGTCCAGGCCGCATAATCGGCCGCTGTTTCGGCAAAGGCCTCAAAGGGATCCGGGCTTGAAAGTTCCGCCTTAATTCTGATCCGCCGGGGAAAAAGGAGAGAAAACAGGAGCCTTCCGGGAATTTCCATTTCCGTTTCCCATGAAGTAAAGCCCGGAAGGACCGCCTCAAGACGATGATCCCCCCGGCTTATAAAAACTTCGCAGGGACTGGTATCTATATACACCCCATCCACCCGGAAGGCAGCGCCCCCGGGCTCCGATTCTACGATAACAAGGCTTCCCGGACGGTAAAGTCCGGGGAAAAGAATCAGAAAAAAGAGGATGACGAGGATAATTACAAGGTAGAGAAACGCCAGATAGTGGCCCGGTTTGATTCCGAGTATGGGTTTAAGGTGGACTACATCATCTTCCGACATTTCAAAATTATAAGTCCTGGAAAATATAGTGTCAATTAAGCGCTCGCTTGTATGAAAGCGCTCTTCGTGCTAAATTTGCTTTATATGGCACAGAGTGCGAAAGAGACAGGGTTCTTTGACCGCCTGCAGGGTATTACCGAGGCTTTTCTCACCGGGAGGCGGCGGATAAAGCGGCTGCGGAAAGAGAAACAGCAGCAGAAGAATCCTGTCCTGGACTGGCTGGAAGCTTTTTTATGGGCTGCCGGAGTTGTTCTGCTCATCAATCAATATCTCTTTCAGGCGTACCAGATCCCTTCGGGCTCCATGATAGACACCCTGCTGATTGGGGATCATATCTTTGTGAACAAGCTTATCTACGGCCCGGAACTGCTTCCCGGTCTTGCCAAGCTTCCCAGCCCCGTAAAGCCGAAGAGAAACGATATCATCATCTTTGAAAACCCTTCATATATTTCCAGGGGGCCTGTCTTTGATATTGCCCAGCGGATCATCTATATGCTCACCCTCTCCCTCGTGGATATAGACAAGGATGAATCCGGGGAGCCCAAGGCCCATTTTTTGATCAAGCGGGCAGTAGGCATGGGGGGCGACCACTTTACCATGGAAAGGGGAAACATGAGCATCCGTTTTGCCGGGGAAGACCGTTGGGTGGACGAACGGGATTACCAGGAGGCCCGGGGCTGGAAACACCGGCTCTCCCGGCTTGTGCCCGAAGACGCATACCCCGTGCTGGAAGCGGCGGGGAAACGTGCGGCCTGGCAGGATCTGGGCCTTACGCCGCCGGAGCGGCTCAGGGAGGCTTCGGCGGGCCTTAACGCTATGCGCTATCCGGATTTTATTGCCCTGGAACGGAGCAGGCTCCGGACTCTCAGAAGTTTTGAGCCCGGGGAAGAAAGATACCGTATGCTCCTGGCCCGTCACAGGCTCGGCTGGTATGTGCCCGAAAACCGCCTTCTGCCCCTGGGGGATAACCGGGATAATTCGAGAGACGGCCGCTACTTTGGACCCGTGCGGATGACAAAGGTGCTGGGTCAGGGTTCGCTAAAATACTGGCCCCTGAGACGTATTGGATTTATCAATTAGTGTCTGTCCACAATAGGAAGAAAAACGATGTTTTATAAGGGACGGAATTTCAGCTACAAAGACCAAAAGAGCCAGAGGCAAAAGATTCTCTGGATCTTCCTCTGCATCGTCATAATTTTTGCCGTTTACAATTCCCTCTCTTCATTCTTTTTTTCCATGCGGGTGCTGGAGAACAATACCATGCAGCCGGAATTGAAGCCCGGTGATCGTTTTATTTTTTCTTCCTTTCCCGTGTATTCAATTTTTTCACGCATCAATGCACTTAAGGGGATCCCTTTCCGGCGGGGGGATATTGTTCTTGTTGATACGGGAACCGGAGAGAAGCGGAGTGTAGTTCAGGCGCTGCTGGACGGCGCCATCCGTTTTTTTACCGCCCAGCGGATAGGGTTTGGCAAGGCGGAAAATTCAACCTATATCAAAAGAGTAATAGCTCTGCCGGGAGACGAGATTGTCATGACCAATTTTGTCATGAGGGTTAAGACAGAGGATAGTTCCTACAGCCTTACCGAATTTGAACTTTCGCAGAGGCCTTACGAAGTGACGATACCTCAAATTCCCGCTCTCTGGGATGATTCCATGCCCTTTTCAAGAAACATGGAGAGGATAAGTCTTGGGCCGGATGAATGTTTTGTTCTTTCCGATGACAGAAGTAATACCAACGATTCCCGTACCTGGGGGCCCATTCCCCTGAGCGGGATAAGCGGCAGGGCGATCTTCCGTTACTGGCCGCTTACCCGTCTGGGCCCTCCCTGATTGCATGCACAAGAGGCCGGAGGCCGGGGTTCCTCTCAGGAGGGATCCATGATCTCCTCTCTCTATATCCATGTTCCCTTCTGTATCGCAAAATGCGATTACTGCGATTTTTATTCGATACCGGTAAAAGCCGGGGACGAAAGAACCGGACGCTATATTGAAAAGATTCTGCACAGTACGGAAGCGGAACTGGATCGTTTCCGGGTAGAGTCAATACCGTCAATATATATCGGGGGAGGAACCCCTTCCATGCTTGGGGCGCGGGGGATGGCATCTCTGCTGTCGGGTCTTTCCGGCATCCTTTCCCGGCGGGGTATTCCTTTTCCCCCGGAGTTTACCGTTGAGGCAAACCCCGAGTCCGCGGACAGGGATTTTCTTTCCTGCTGCCGGGACAGGGGCGTAACGAGGCTTTCCCTCGGGCTGCAGAGTTTCTGCGAATCTACCCGCAGGCAGCTTGGGCGGGCAGGGGAAAGCGCATCCCTCTCCCGGAGCCTTGACCTGGCCTCCGCTTTCTTTCCCGGAAGCTTCAACGCGGATCTTATGGCAGGGCTCCCCGGTCAGGATGAAAATGAATTGCTTTCCGGCATCGAAAGACTTCTGGAATATGCTCCTTCCCATGTTTCCCTGTACAGTCTTACTGTCGAAGAAGGGACGCCCCTCTCCCGGCGGCTTTCCGGATCCAAACTTTCCCTTCCCCCTGCCGAAGAAGCCGACCGGATCTGGATAGCGGGCCGGGACGCCCTGGAAGAAGCCGGCTATGAACAATACGAGGTTTCGAATTTTGCCCTGCCCGGTAAAAGGAGCCTCCACAACATCCGCTACTGGCGCATGGAAAACTGGCTTGGCACAGGGCCCGCCGCATCGGGAACCATTATCGATGAGGAAGCGGGCGCCGGCATGCGTTACACCGTTCCTGCGGATCTTGATGCATGGCTTTTGGGCCTGGGCGCCGGGGCTGCCGGTGAATTACTCGACAGGTTTACCCTCATGAAGGAGAGTATCCTCATGGGCTTCCGCTGCATTGAAGGCCCCGATCCCTTTCTTTTCCGCCGCCGTTTTGGCCTGGATATCGAAGAGGCAATTCCCGGAACTCTTGAAAAATGGCGCGGGAGGGGTTTTGTTAAAAAAAATGCACCCGCAATGACAGGGGAAGGCCTCCTTTTTCTTGATCCCTTTGTCATCGACGCGTTTGGCGAACTTGAGTCTATTCTGCCTGCCGGCTGTTCCGGTAGCGTTCCGAAAATTCCCGGGGGGTCACATGGGAGAATTTCTTAAAAAGCCTGTAAAAATAATTGTTATTCTCAATGCCGGTTTTTTTGGCAATTTCGCTTACCGGCAGATCGGTGTTCCGCAGCAGGTTGGCCGCTTTCCTCATCCTTACATCAATGATGTATTCATTGAGGGATATTCCGGTACTTTCCATAAATTTAAACATTACATAACGGTTTGACATTCCCAAAAAATCGCCTATCATCTGAGACGAAAGATTCGGATTACTGTAGTTATTCTGAATATATTCCAGGATTGCGCTGACGATTCTGTTTTTTCTGGTGTCTGCGCTATGTTCCGGCTTCCCTGTGGCCAGCCGGATGTATTGATTCAGCTCCCTGAAAAAGTCGTCCATGAATTCCGCATTGATGACTTTACGGTAAAGTTCGTCGGATTCCTGGCCCAGGGAGCCGTTTTCATCAGCCTGGGTTACGATCCGGATTACACTGTTTACCAGTTCCATTGTGCAGATTGTACAATTTGTATACTGAAGATGAAGGAGGCTGTTTTTAATATCCTCCAGGGTGATAAGCGCCGTGGGAAGATCCTTCTTTTTTACAGCCTCGATTAATTTTTCATCCAGACTATAGGGATAATGGAGTTCTTTATTCTCGATATTTATTCTGCAGCGTTTCTCGTTTATAAGTGAGTCTTCTCCAAAAATAAAACGGTACTGCAGATATTCCCTGGCCTTCCGGTACAGTTCGCCAAGATTCAGTACGTTCGCGGCAGCGCCGCTGTATGAAATTGATACGGTAAGCCCCAGGTGCAGCTTGATAACGCTGCGGCAGTTTTCGATAAAGGGAAGTATCATCTTTTCTTCGGCTTCGGCGATATTTCCGGGAACACGGATAATGATTCCAAGATTTTCACGGTCTTCCGTAAAGGAAGCAAAATCACAGGATTCGCCGGAGAAATTCTGCGTAAAATTTCCCACGAGGGAGGAGAGCCCGTTGGCGTCCTCTCTTTCAAATTTATATTTATTTTCCCTGAATCTGTCTATCTTAAAGAGGAGTACAAACATGTCTCCGGAAATATCCGAGGCAAGCCAGTGGCCGGGAAGGTTTCTTCTGAACTGCCGGTATGTCTCTTCGGTATTGTCGGTAACCAGCAGAAAAAGCTGGTGCTGGGCAAATATGGGTTCATAAAAGGCAGACTGTCTGAGTAACTTCCTGTTTAGTTCCCCCGCATCCCGGTACATCTTCTGCAGGTATTCAAATTCATTCTCCATTTCCGGAATGCCTGCGGCAGGTTCGGTTTCGGAGATGGAATTGACAAGGCTCAAGACCGGTGAATAGATGCGCCGTGAAAAGGGAATGAGTATTATTATGCTGATAATGACAAACACCGAACCGAAGACGATATACTCTTTTTGAAGGGTGCTGAGATCCCGGAATACTTTTTCATGATTCTGGATAATAAAGAGGTAATTTTCCTGGGCGCCAAGCCGGATTGAAGACAGAAGATATTTTTTACCTCTGTATTTTCCGGGATATATGCCTTCGGCGTCATTTTTATGGCTGTCCAGAAAATCCTTAATCAGAAATTCGGCTGCCTCATCCTGAAGATCCATGGAATTGCTAAAGACAATATCCGTACCGTTGAACAGATAGATTGAACCGGCGTATGTAATGGATTGCCGGATGGAACTTAAGGTATCCAGGAACCAGCCCGCATCCTGATTAACCGCGATATAGCTGTCATTTCCGCTTACCGGATCGGAAAACTGATACATAAAGTAGGAGAAAACCCAGGTTTGGACTTCAAAATCCCCCTGCTTTCTTGTTATCTCCCTGAGTATGGGCTTTAGCCTTGGGATAGAAACTTGAGTTTTTATAAAAACACTGAGATCCCTCCCCGAAGAAGGGTCGACATTTTTGGTGGATATCCATTCGTTTCTTTTATGATTGTAGAGCACTATGGAATCAATTGAAGGGTTGGCCGCGATGGTCGTTTCCGTAAGATTTCTCATATAGGTAATAACATCCCGGTAGTCCAGATCCTGGCTATAGAGAAACTGTTGGGCGTTATTATGGAGGTATACCTCAAGACATATATTCCCTATCATATTTGTAATATAATCGAAGCGGTAATTCATCTGGGACAGCACCACATTATTGGAAAAGGAGATGCTGTTTGAGATATTCTTTACGGATATGCTGTATGAAATAATGGAAAAGGGTATAAAAAGAACCAGGGTAAAAATCAGCATAAAGAGGATTATCCGCTTGTAGTAGGATTGCCTTGTCCGCAGGCGCTTGAGCCTTAAACCCATTGGACTCCCTCCGTCTTTCCGGACGGGGCCGGGGCGGAATATTCCGGGAAGCTGTAAATCCGGCATATATAACTGCAATTTAGACGGTTTTTAATAATCTTGCAAGCATTATATGATCCGGTATGCTAATTTTACATTAAAACCTGTCAAATTTACAGTAGAAGCTTCAAAAAAACCATTTTACGATAAAAGCTGTGTTTTGGAGGCTGGTCTGAACCGGAGCAAAAAAAAGATCAACTGGGAGCTTTCTCTTCTGGCCCTGCCGGGGCTGGTTTTTCTGGCGGCCTTTTACTATGCGCCCCTGTTCGGCCTCATCATCCCCTTTAAGCGTCTTGATTACTCCAAAGGAATATGGGGCAGCGAATGGGTGGGGCTTAAAAACTTTGAATTTTTCTTTAAATCCCAGGATGCGATCCGGGTAACCAGAAACACGCTGTTTTTGAATTTTATGTTTATTGTCATCACCATGGTTCTGGCGGTTACCCTGGCTCTTCTTCTTTTTGGCCTGTCGAAAAATCAGGTAAAGATATACCAGACAACCATGTTCATTCCCTATTTTATTTCCTGGGTGGTGGCAAGCTATGTTCTCTATGCCCTGCTCAATCCCGTTTCGGGTCTCTGGCCCCATGCCCTGAAAGCCATGAACATGGAATCCCCGAATATATACACCGTTCCAAAATACTGGCCTGTAATCCTTACCGTTTCCTATGTCTGGAAAAATGCCGGGTATATGACCCTTCTTTTTTATACTGCCCTTATGGGAATTGATGCGACCCAGTTCGAGGCCGCGGCTATCGACGGAGCCAACAAAACACAGATTACGTTTCATATTTCGATTCCCTTTCTTGTTCCCGTCATAACACTGCTTGCAATCCTCCAAATAGGGAAGATATTTTATTCGGATTTCGGCATGTTTTATTTTCTTACCAGGGATTCAGGCCCCATTTATTCCACTACCGATGTAATTGATACCTATGTATACCGGGCGCTGCGGATTACCGGAAACATCAGCATGGCTTCCGCCGCCGGTCTTTACCAGTCGGTTGTGGGTTTTATTGCGGTATTCTGTACCAATCTAGCTGTCCGGCGGATAAATCCGGGCAGCGCGATTTTTTAGGAGAGGGGATGAAAAATTATAAAACAGAAAGCATGATTAGAAACATCATTGTCAATGGAATATTCATCCTCCTCAGCCTTTCATGCCTGTTGCCCCTGATCCTTATCGTAGCGGCATCCCTGTCTACCGAAGCGGGGATCAATCTCAAGGGATACTCCCTTCTGCCGAGGGATTTTTCATTCCAGGCTTACAAGTTTATCATGCAGAATCCCCGGCAGCTCTTCTATTCCTATGAGGTTACCATTTTTGTTACCGCCGCGGGCAGTTTTCTGAGCCTCCTCTGTACCGGCATGCTGGCCTATGTCATTGCGCGGAAAGATTTTTATTTTCACCGCTTGTTTTCATTTCTTATTCTTTTTACCCTGCTTTTTTCAGGAGGCATGGTGCCTGCCTATATTATTGTTACCCGTTACTATCATCTGAAAGATACGATTCTGGCTCTGATCCTGCCATATATTATTATTCCATGGCATGTTTTTTTAATGAAAGGGTTTTTCAACGATGTTCCCGTTTCCCTGATCGAGGCTGCGAAACTGGACGGCGCCAGGGAAGCGTCGATATTTTTCCGCATCATCGTTCCAATTTCCAAACCGGCCTTTGCTACCATCGGACTTTTCTGCGCCTTTACCTACTGGAACGACTGGTGGCTCTCCCTGCTCTATATCGACAGCCCGCGTTTGGTGTCCCTGCAGTTTTACCTTTACCGGATCATGAATACCATTCAGTTTCTGGCGTCTTCCATGGCTTCCCGGAGCATTACCATTGATTTGGGAGATCTTCCCGGGGAGACCGCCCGCATGGCTCTCTGCGTTCTGGCGGCAGGCCCCATGCTGTTTATATTCCCCTTCTTTCAAAAATACTTTATCCGGGGTCTTACCCTGGGGGCGGTAAAAGAATGAAGGGCTCTCACAGGCATATATCCGTGTTATGCGGATTACCGGAACCTGAGTTCCGGGGATGGGGCTTTATAGTCCTGTTCTGAAATATAGAGGAAGGAGAAAGAAATGAAAAAGATGTTATTTTTGCTGTTGGCGGTTCTTATGATCGCCCTTCCGGCATTTGCCGGAGGAAGGGGCGACAAGGCTTCGTCCGGGAGCGCGCCCATTCAACTGGTTTATTATGTGGGCGGACGGGGCCCGCAGGTGGATCTTCCGGCTGTTCTGGAAGAGATTAACAAATACCTTGTGCCGAAAATCGGGTGTACACTGAAAATCATAGAAACCGATTTTGGCAACTATACCCAAAAACTCCAGATGGTCATTGCCAGCGGGGAAGAATTTGATCTCTGTTATACCGCCGACTGGATGGGAGATTTCTACGGCAATGTGAGCAAGAACGCATTTCTGGAACTGGACGATCTGATCGATCGGCATGTGCCGGAGCTCAAGACCGATATACCGGCAAACGGGTGGATGGCGGTCAGGGTGAACGGGAAGATTATGGCTGTTCCCAACCAGCAGATCTGGGCCCGATCCAACGGCTGGGCCGCGCAGGTAGAATATATCGATCGGTATAAATTTAACGCGGCCGGGGTAAAAAAGGTTGAGGATCTGGAACCGCTTCTGGCGGCAATCAAGAAAGATCATCCCGACTGGTATCCTCTTTCCGCCCATACCGACGGGATTCTGGACTTCCTTACCTATTACATGGGATATGATGAGCTTATCGGGCGGCATATTCCCGGAGTAATCCTCTTCACCGATGAAAACCTCAAGGCGATCAATCAGTTTGAACTTCCCCAGGTGCAGGCCCACTACAGGCTTATGCGCTCCTGGAACCAGAAAGGTTATATCCGACCCGATGCCGCAACTGTTACGGACATCAGCGCCGACTCCAAGGCCGGGAGACTCCCCGTAGGATTCCCCGGCACCATGAAACCGGGACAGGATGTGCAGGATACGATCAGCAACGGCGGACGCACGATTAAAAGTTTCCCCCTGTCTTCCCCCATTCAGACTACCAGCGGGATCACCGGAACCATGACCGCCATAAGCCGGACTTCCAAACATCCGGACAAGGCTATCCAGTTCATCAACCTGATGAATTCCGATAAATACCTCTACAATCTTGTTATCAATGGTATTGAAAACAAACATTACACCTGGATAGACAAAGATTTTATCCGTCCTGTCCCGAACTGCGGCTATACCCCCAATGCCGACTGGATGTACGGGAATCAGTTCCTTGCCTATTTTAAGGAAGGACAGAGTACTACCGACTGGGAAGAAACCATAAAGATTAATGTCGGCGCCAAGCCTTCCCCGGCCCTGGGATTTGTATTCAACCCTATCCCCGTGCAGACTGAAATTGCCGGGGTAAGCGCAGTGGTTAAGGAGTATGAACTTTCTCTGGATACCGGCGCCGTAGACCCCGACAGGATATTGCCGGAATTTCTTGCCAAACTCAAAGGCGCGGGGAGCGACATTGTAATCGCCGAACTTCAAAAGCAGTTGGACGCCTGGAAGCGATCCAGGTAAAATGGCAAAAGGAAACGCCTAATGCAGTTCGAATTTGAACCGATTGACTTTGAAGTATACATAGGCGGATGCGGAGATGCGGCGGTAGATTCAAAAGGCCGTATCTTCGCAGTAAGCATCCCCTATCCGGTTACCGTTTTCAGCCAGGAAGGAAAGATCCTGAGCCGCTGGCCCGAAGACTGCTGCGGCTGTGCCCACGGAATCTATATAGATGAAAATGATTTTGTCTATATCGCCGATTCCGACTGGCATGTGCTTTCCAAATTTTCTCCCAACGGGGATCTCCTCATGCAGGCCGGCAAAAAAGGCCTCCCTTCGTATTCCGGCGTCGAAAACGGCAACTACAAGACCATCAAACGGGGAACCGGACCTTTCAATGCTCCTTCAAAGGTAACAGTATCTGTGCGGGGGGAGATATTTGTGGCTGACGGCTACGGCAATGCCCGTGTTCATCGTTTTTCCTCCGACGGGAAGCTCCTCGCCTCCTGGGGTGATCCGGGTGACGAACCGGGGCAATTCAGGCTGGTACACGGTGTCGGGGTAGATGAAAATGACAGAGTTTATGTAGCCGACCGCGAAAATGACCGGGTACAGATCTTCGATACCGAAGGCAGGGTTCTTGATATCTGGAATGATATAAAACGGCCCGACGGACTCTGCGTGCGGGACGGGATAGTCTATGTAGCGGAACTGGGACACCTGGCATACAACGACAACGTAACGTATGAACTTTACGAGAATATGCCCTGGTCGCAGGTAAGGGTATTCGACACCGAAGGACATGAGCTTACCCGTTTTGGCGGAGAGGATCCATGGAAGCCGGGGAACTTCTACTCGGCCCATGGAGCAAACCTCGACCGTGAGGGAAGTCTTTACATTGCCGACTCAGGACTGCCGCCTCCCGAAACCGCATCTCCGGGCAAAAAGAGGCATGCCCTTCAGAAATTCAAACGCATCGCTTAGCGGGCTGTTTCAAAAATTTCAAGTTTTGGACAAAGCCCAGAGTTAACCGGAGATAATTTTGGAAGAAGCAGATCCCCGCGGGAGTTTTCATTATCTGAAGGCTCCCGATTTTTCGAATGACCTGGAATTTATTCGCCCGCTTCACATAAGCGCTATAGGTGAAATTCTGGAAGACGGCCTGGTTTGCGCGGCGCTGAAGATTGAATTTTCCACCGCCGTGGAAGCAGGCCTTTTTAAGCCTTCGTATTTTCAGGTTCCCGGCCGTAAGGTCATCAGAACCTCTGTCAACGATTCCGGCATGCGGAAAGAAGCGGGCAGGCAGGGCCGGTATCTTTTTCTGGAACTCCTTGTCAACACCCTTCCCGATTCAAATGAAGTGCGGGAAAATTCCGGCGGCTACCGCTTCAGCCCGGACGGCGGGGAATGGGCCATGGAACTTCCCATGCTTGTTCCCGTTCGGCAGACAGTTACGGTCTTTTGCGGAGACGGCAGAAAGATCGCTCCCTTCAACAGAATTAATGATGATCAGTACATTGAGTATGCCGACGATTTTATACAGCAGGCCTATGAAGATGAAGGGTTAAGAATTCAATATAACATCTACATTCCCGGGGGGTATGAAAAAAAATCTCCTCTGCTTGAGAATCTTCCTTTGGTGTTTTTCCTTCACGGCGCGGGGGAATCGGGATTTGACAACCGTTCTCCCCTCATCTCCTACAGGCAGGCTCAGGAATACCTCCGTCCGGAGGCCCGGGCTGAACAGCCGTGTTTTCTGATGATCCCCCAGTGCCCGGTAACATCCGAACGGGACGGGGGTATGCCAGAAGAATACGGCTGGTATACGTACCGGAAGAACGGGGATCGCCTCTGTACGTATCCTTCAAAAAGCCTGCATACCGCCATTGAAGCCCTTGCCGCCGTGATGTCCCGTTACAACATTGATTCCCGGAGAATATATGCAGTGGGCCATTCCATGGGAGGAGGGGGAGCGCTTGCAGCACTTATTGACAGGCCGGAGATCTTTGCCGCGGCTCTTTCCTTTTCATCAGCGGCAGTCTTGTCCGATGAAATGATCATTCCCTGGAAGAATAAACCGGTATTTTTTACCATGTCCGAAAAGGATGAATGGGATATAATCCGGAATAATATGCCGGCCTTAATGGATCAGCTGGAAAGGCTTGGGCTGCGGGTTTACCGGAGTACCGGCAGCAGGGCATGGGACGGCGCTCTGCGGGGCCCGGAAGCGGAAAAACAGGCGGAAGAAACCATCGCCGCCGCGGAAGCTGCAGGCTCTTCCAAAATTTACGCGGAGTTTATTGCCGGTTCGGTGGCGCCCCTGGAACACTTAAGCCACAGGGCAAGTTTTTCCAATGCCGCTATCCGCCGCTGGCTTTTCCGGCAGCGTCTGGCTTCTTCTTGAGGAAGCAGGGCCTCAACTCAGGTAATCGGAAAGCCTCCGGTAAGTCTGGTTGACGATATGTTTCTTTTCTATGTCTACCTCTTCTCCCAGTTCATCAATGAGGGCTTCAAGGCTTGAGACGCTCTCGTTGAGGCTGGTGTGGAAGCCCCGTGAACAGCGGAACCAGTAGTGTCCTTCCCCGTCGGTAAAGAGGGAAATAAACCCCAGCTCCCGGCTTCCTTTTTTCCAGGGCGCGGGGTTTACCAGTTTGTCCATCTGTTCCAGAATTGCGTCCAGGTCTCTGTGTGAATCAAAGTTTTCCTTCCGCGGCCAGTCCCGTTCCAGAGCGCCGTCAATGTCCAGCCGGGATGCCAGCAGCAGTATCAGTTCCAGTTTCTCCCCTGCCAGAAGTCTGTAGCTTCCATTGACAGTAATTATGCCGCGCAGGCCCCTGTAGACGACTTCCGCAGGGATACTGTCCTTTATTGCGGAGAGTTTTTCCCACGGCAGGTTTACTTCTTTTTTGCCTTTTACCGTTTTGATCTCAAAAACCGTATCGGCAATCCTGATATTGTTGGTAAAGTCTCTCGGTTTTTTTAACTTTTCTGCCGATCTTTTACCGCCTTCCTTCTTTGGGCCTTTGCGGGAGAAGGCGCCGAACAATTCGGGATTTATCATTTCCAGGGTTTCCCGGGAGAGGGGGGAAACCGACATTGCGTACATCCTTGAAGTACGGACAATTTCCCCGGCTACAATAAACTCAGGATCCGTGCGGAACATTACCGAGCCGGGGTGTATGATGATCCTGTCGGCAGTAAGGCTGCGGTAGGTTTCCCTGCCTTCCCTTACGCAGACAAACTGTATAAGCCCCCTGGCTACGCACAGAAGGTAATCTTCGGTTTTGCCTCCGGACAGGACCGGTATGTTCTGCGCGGTGATAATCTCTTCGAGTTGATCCACCACATTGAAAATTTCCGCCATGGCCCGTTCGTCAAGATAGTTTTTTTCACAGAAACGCTGCTTGTTTACGGCCCCTGCATAGGAACGGTAAAGTTTGAGATAGGAAACAAAGTCTCCGCCCGGGTCGCGGAAACTGTGGTGGGCCCTGCGGGCGTCCATCTCTTCCCCAGGGGGAAGGATGTAGGGGCTCTGGGTTGACAGGAAGGCTGCGGCAATAACCGTTTCTTCAAGAACTTCAGGATAACGGAGAATTGCTTCCACGATGATACGGCTCTGCCGGGGAGGCAGGGGAAACTCCGTCATGAGATGTCCGGTACGGGAAAGAGTTCTGTCGCTTTCCAGGGCTTCAAGGAGGTTAAGGGTTTCCATTGCCGCGATAAGGCCTTCCCGGCCGGGGGCCGAAATAAAATCAAATTCCTCGAAGTCGGTGAGCCCCAGATCCGCCATGCGGAGCACCACTTCGGAAAGGTCGGTCCGGTAAATCTCCTCGATGGTAAAGAGGGGCCGGTTTTCAAAATCCTTGCGTGTGTAGAGACGGTAACAGTTTCCTTCCCTGGTACGGCCGGCCCGGCCCTTGCGCTGGTTGGCCGACGCCTTTGAAATGGGGGCCTCCACAAGACTTGAGGTAAAGGTTCTGGGATTGTACCAGTTGAGTTTTGAAAATCCTGAATCAATGACACAGGTAATGCCGTCTATGGTTACCGAAGTTTCCGCAATGTTAGTGGAGAGCACTACCTTGGTTTTACCCGCAGGCGGTTTTTCAAAAACCCGCTCCTGTTCTTCCTTTCCGAGCCTTCCGTAGAGGGGCAGCAGATGGAGGCCCGGCCCTGCGGAACTAAAGATGAGCCGGTTCATACAGTCCTTGATCATCTTCTCGCCGGAAAGGAAGATCAGTATGTCTCCTTCCCTTTTTTCTCCGGTAAAGCGTTCCACAATGGCGGCGATCTTGTCGATGATCGCCTCCGCCGCGGAGAGGCTTGTTCCGGAATGACTGTCTGAAAGATCGCTTTTGGCAGGAAATTTTGTTTGCTGTTCGATTGAATTTTTAGGGTTATCTCTCTGAATGAGCGCCGGATCGTAGATCAGGGTAACCGGGTAGGTAACCGCATCGATCTTCACCACAGGACATTCCCCGAAGTATTCGGAAAAAACCTCCGCATTGATAGTGGCGCTGGAGATGATCACCTTGAAGTCTTTTCTGGTTTCCAGCACCCGTTTCAGGAGCCCCAGAATAAAGTCGATGTTGAGACTCCGTTCATGGGCCTCGTCTACCACGAGAAGGCTGTACTTTGAAAGCCATGGATCCAGCTTCATCTCCTGAAGGAGGATTCCGTCGGTCATGATCTTTATCCTGGTATCGGCGTTGGTTCTGTCCTCAAAACGCATCTTGTAGCCGACGGGGCAGCCCGTGTCTCCGGGGACGGAATTTCCCAGCTGGCGGGAAATGAATTCGCTTACGGAAACAGCAGCAATTCTGCGGGGCTGGGTAACGCCGATGATCCCGTTTTTTGAATAGCCTGCCTCCAAAAGGATGACGGGGAGCTGGGTGGTCTTTCCCGAACCGGTGGGACTCTCCACCACCAGCACCTGGTTCTCCTCCAGCGCCCGGAGAATAATGTCTTTATGCCTGTAGACAGGTAAATCGGAATAATTCATCTTTTTATTATAGACCGGAGAAGGATTAATGAAAAGAAGGAACAGATAGTGTCTGCCCTCAGGGGGCGGAATATGGCGGGTTTTTGCTATCTTTTCTTTTTTTATGATTTAATCTATATTAAACATATTGAATTCTTTTGGAGGATATATGGCCAGGAAACAGAACGTGTACTTCTTCGGTGAAGGAAAAGCCGAAGGGGATGCGAAGATGAAAGACATTTTGGGTGGAAAGGGCGCCAATCTGGCGGAAATGACCAATTTGGGAATTCCCGTCCCCCCGGGTTTTACGATTTCCACGGAAATGTGTGCCGCATACTATGAAAATAAACAGGAATTTCCAAAAACTCTCCAGCAGGAAGTTGAAAATTACCTCAAAAAACTGGAAAAGGTGATGGGAAAGAAACTGGGAGATCCCGAAGATCCCCTGCTGGTATCGGTTCGTTCGGGCGCCCCGGTTTCCATGCCCGGAATGATGGATACTATCCTCAATCTGGGAATAAATGACAGGGCGGTTCAGGGTCTGGCCCGGAAAACGAAAAACGTGCGTTTTGCCTGGGATGCCTACCGCCGTTTTATCCAAATGTACGGCGACGTGGTAATGGGAGTCCCCCATAAGGATTTTGAAGAAGCTATTTCGGAGATGAAGAAATCCAAAAACATCAAACTTGACACCGATCTGGACGCCGGGGATTTGGCGACGCTCGTTGATGAGTACAAGAAAATCGTCAAAAAAACGGCAAAGAAGGATTTCCCCCAGAAGCCCCTGGAACAACTCTGGGGCGCCATTGAAGCGGTATTCAGTTCCTGGATGAACGAAAGGGCGATCCGCTACCGGAAGATCAACGAAATTCGCAATGTCCGGGGAACAGCGGTAAACGTGCAGTCCATGGTTTTCGGCAACTTTGGCAGCGATTCGGGAACCGGGGTCTGTTTCAGCCGGGATCCTTCCACGGGGAAGAACGAATTCTACGGCGAATACCTTATGAATGCCCAGGGTGAGGATGTGGTAGCCGGTATCCGTACTCCGGAGAAAATTTCCACCCTGGAAATGACCAACAAGAAAGTTTACGATCAGCTTATCGCCATCAAGAACAGGCTCGAAAAACATTTCCGGGACATGCAGGATATGGAATTTACCATCCAGCAGGGGAAGCTTTATATTCTCCAGACCAGGAGTGGGAAACGTACCGGGACTGCGGCGGTAAAGTGCGCGGTAGACATGGTGGCGGAAAAACTCATCGACAGGAATACTGCCGTGCTGCGGGTAAGCCCGGCCCTGCTGGATCAGCTTCTCCACCCCATGATAGATGCCAATGCCCTTAAAACCGCTTCCTCCATGACCAGGGGACTCAATGCTTCTCCGGGAGCCGCCTGCGGCCAGATCGTGTTCGATGCCTGGGAGGCGGAAAAGTGGCACGCCCTGGGCAAGAAAGTGCTTCTGGTGCGCAAGGATACCAGCCCCGAAGACATTGGCGGCATGGTTGCTTCCCAGGGCATTCTCACCTCCACAGGCGGCATGACCAGCCATGCAGCGGTAGTGGCCCGCGGTATGGGTACCCCCTGTGTGGCCGGCGCGAAAGAAGTGCTGGTACAGGGCAAGACCATGGTGATTGGAAACAAGACCTTTCAGGAAGGGGACTGGATCACCATAGACGGTTCCTCAGGAGAAGTGTACGAAGGCAAACTCCCCCTCGTTACGCCTGATATTTCCAAAGACATGAGCACCTTCCTCTCCTGGTGCGACGAGATCTGCTCTTCGGCACAGAGAAAAACCGAGCACGGCAAAACCCTCAAAGGCTTTGAAGTCCGCACAAACGCGGATCAGCCGGAAGACGCACGCAGGGCCTTTGCCTTCGGCGCCCAGGGAGTAGGGCTCTGCCGTACCGAGCACATGTTCTTTGACAAGGCAAAGCTGATTCATTTCCGGGCCATGATTGTGGCCGATACTCTGGAAGAGCGGAAGGCCGCCCTTAAAGAGATCCTTCCCCTGCAGCAGAAAGACTTCTTTGGAATATTCAAGGCAATGGAAGGCCGTCCGGTTACGATCCGGCTTCTCGATCCGCCGCTCCACGAATTTGTTCCAAAGACCGAGGAAGAAACCAGGGAACTGGCCGACTTCCTCAAGGTTGACGCCGCGGCGCTTCAGCCCAAAATCGACAGGCTTCATGAACAGAACCCGATGCTTGGACACCGGGGCTGCCGTCTGGCCGTTACATATCCTGAGATCTATGACATGCAGGTTGAGGCCATCGCGCTGGCTGCCGTGGAATGCATCAGGCAGAAGATTCCCGTGCAGCCTGAGATCATGATCCCCATCGTCGTAACGGCACGGGAATTAAAACTGCTCCGTCCCAACGCAGAAACAGTGTTGAAAAAAGTCTTTGGTGAAGCGGGCGTGAGTGTTCCTGTCAAAATCGGCACCATGATAGAAGTGCCCAGAGCCGCAATCCGTTCGGCCCATGTGGCAAGATATGCGGACTTTTTCAGTTTTGGTACCAACGATCTTACCCAGATGACCTTTGCCTTCAGCAGAGATGATGTTGC
>JAITES010000206.1 GCA_031281925.1 Treponema sp.
TTCCAAGGCCAAATAAGGAACATTAAAACTGTCCTAAAAATTAGTTTTGGGATGAGTTCAGGTTTTAAGGGGGGTTTTGACCTGGTTCAGCGTCAAAGCCCCTTTTATATTAGATCTAAACACGAAACAAATTTAAACAACGAAGCGCAGGGACCGCACGAATGGTACAGACACTAATTCGTGTCTGTCTGCAAAGCCGCCAGTTTTTGCAGTTCTTCTGCGTTAAGCCGGTAGATTGTCCAGTCGGACATGGGCCGGGCTCCCTGGCTTTTGTAAAAAGCGATGGAAGGCTCATTCCAGTCAAGGCAAGACCATTCAAGACGTCCGCAGTCCCGTTCCGCAGCGATTCCGGCGCAAGAAACAAGGAGTAATTTCCCTAAACCTTTCCCCCGGAAAACCGGTTTAACAAAAAGATCTTCAATGTAGAGCCCCGGTTTCCCCAGAAACGTAGAGAAATTGTGAAAGAAAAGGGCAAAGCCTGCCGCTTCACCGTCATATTCGCAGATCAGCACTTCCGCCTTCTTTTCGTCAAAAATATGGCGCCGTAACCCCTCTTCGGTGGCGTTTACCTCTCCCAGAAGATGCTCGTATTCTGCAAGTCCACGGATAAATTCCAGAATAAGCGGGGTATCCGCCTCTTCCGCAAAACGTATCAGTGTGTGTTCATTGATCCTGCAGGTCTCCATTGTTCTTCCTTTTGCTTTACCGTTCGGGGCTTATTGTCCTTTTAAAAAAAGCCGTTAAGGAGCGGTGCATCATGTATACATCGCTTTTGGCGGCGGCTTCGCAGGGAGAGTGCATGGAAAGAATTGGTACACCAAGGTCGATTGAATGCATGCCGAATTCCGCAAGATAATGGGCCAGGGTGCCGCTTTCTTCACATCCTACCCTTCCTCCCTCCCCTGTCTGCCAGAGTATTTCCGCATCGTCAAGAATTTTCCGCAGAGCCGCTGTTGTCTCCGCGGAGGCTTCGTTGGTGTTTTCTTTGCCCTCCCTGCCCCAGTAGCGGAAGAGGATCACCCCGTTGCCCAGCCGGGCTTCTTTTCCCTGGGGATCAAGGACATCTCCGTAGAGGGGGTGCCATGCGGTGTTTACATCTGCGGAGATGCAGAAGGAAGGGGGCAGTATCTTCCGTGCCGGGATGCCTTCTCTCTCCCCCAGGTCTTCAATAAAATTGCTGAAGTAGGGGGAACGCATGCCTGTGGCCCCCATGGAACCTGTTTCTTCCTTGTCCGCCAGGATCACGCAGGATGAATATTCGCACTGTTCCGCGGAGAAGAGGCTTGTCAGGGCCGGGTATGCACAAACCTTGTCGTCCTGGCCGTATGCGGCAATCATGCTCCGGTCAAGACCAAGTTCTCTGGCCCTGAAGGCGGGAAGCGCCGAAAGTTCTGCGGAAACAAGGTCCGCTTCTTCAAGGCCGTACTTTTCCCTGAGTATACGGAGCAGATTGCGTTTTATGTCCCCTTCTGCGAAATGTTCCGGGTCTTGACGAAGGGTTCCCGCAAGCAGATCCAGATCGTCGGCGCCGACAAGATCCCGTGCGTAACCTTCCATCTGTTTTTTTGAAAGGTGGGGGAGCAGATCTGCAATGAGGAACACCGGATCTGCGGGATCTTCCCCGATGCGGAGTTCTACGGTTCTGCCGTCTTTGCAGACAAGCGTCCCGTGAAGGGCAAGGGGTATGCCTGTCCACTGGTAGGGCTTTATCATGCCGTAGTAGTGGGTGTCGAGGAAGGCCAGTCCTCCGCTCTCGTAGAGAGGCTGCATCTTGAGATCCAGCCGGGGCGAATCAAGATGGGAAGCCGCGACGGAGATTCCTTCGCTT
This sequence comes from Treponema sp., assembly GCA_031281925.1. Taxonomy (GTDB): domain Bacteria; phylum Spirochaetota; class Spirochaetia; order Treponematales; family Breznakiellaceae; genus JAIRNJ01. The sequence goes on from JAITES010000206.1 coordinate 1,829, forward strand.
AGAGGCCGTCTTCCCCGCACAAAGAGGATCAGGGCCTTGCCCCGGTGATTGACATAGATCCTTTCTCCCGGTTTGAGGGGAGCCCCGGTGTTCTCCAGGGGAACAAAGCCCTGTTTTTTTGCCAGGGCAAGGGAGGCCTTTACCGCTTCACGTTCGGTTTTTGCGGCGTCCAGGAATTCCATATACCCCGAACAGTATTCATCTATAGTGGTAGTTTTTCTGTCTGTACTCATTCTGTCATACCTCGTAAATATTTCTGGCTATGGGCATTCTTCTTCCCATACCGAAGGCTCTGTACGACACCTTGAGTACCGGCGGAGCCTGACGGCGCTTGAATTCCGCTCTGGCAACAGTTTTGATGATGCGCCCTGCCAGTTCCCCATCCCAGCCTTTTGCGGCTATCTCATCCTTTGAAAGGTTTTCGTAGAGATACAAACGGAGAATTTCGTCCAGTATCTCGTATGGCGGAAGACTGTCCTGATCCTTTTGATTGGGCCTCAATTCCGCGGAAGGCGGCTTGTCGATGATTGCGCGGGGGATGACTGCTTTTCCTTCAGCTTCAATGGAACGTTCATTGATCCTGCGGCAGAGGGCAAAAACTTCGGTTTTGAATACATCCCCGATGGGCCCCAGCGCACCATTCATGTCTCCGTAGAGAGTACAGTAACCCATGGCAAGTTCACTCTTGTTGCCTGTAGTGAGCAGCATGGAATTGAATTTGTTGGAGAAGGCCATAAGGAGCGTTCCCCGTATCCGGGCCTGAAGATTCTCCTCGGCAATGTCAAAGGGCCTGTCTTCAAAGACAGCTTCCAGCGTTGACTGAAACGCGGTAAAGCACTGCTCAATGGGAAGGGTTTCGTAGCGGCAGCCCAGGTTTTCCGCCAGTTCCTTTGCATCATCCCTGGAGCCCTGGGAGGAAAACCGTGAAGGCATGCTGAAACAGACGATATTTTCACTGCCCACCGCCTTTACTCCCAGATATGCCACCAGCGCAGAATCAATGCCGCCGGAAAGCCCCAGGTGGGCCTTTTTGAAGCCGCATTTTGCCATGTAGTCCCTGATTCCCATGACAAGGCCTTCTTCAAGAACATCAAGTTCCTTCCGGGTCAGCGCCACCTTGAAAGGATCGGTATCACCGTCGCCCGGCCCGGTTGAGAGTACAGGAGAGAAGCCTTTACCCGCCTGCGCGGATTCGGTTGGTGTTTCGTGAATAACAAGATCCTCCTCAAAGGACTTTGCCATTACCAGTACCGGATAATCCGCGCTGCTTGCGGATTCGGCGGCTTTGGGCCCGGGTTCTATGACAAAGGATCTGCCGTCAAAGAGAATCTGATCGTTAGCCCCGACAGCGTTAATGTACACAAGTGGAATATTGCCCCTCATGCTGATCCGTTCCGCCAGGGCCCGGCGGACTTTAAGTTTTCCCGCAACATAGGGAGAGGCCGACGGTACGCAGAGGAGATCTATGCCGGTATCCAGGAGTTCTCCCACCGGATCCCGAAGATAACTGGTACCGGGAATGTCTGTCTCCCGCCACACATCCTCGCAGATGGCAAACCCGATACGCCTGCCCTTGAATTCAAATGCCCTCCATTCACGGGAAGGTTCAAAATTCCTCGCTTCATCAAAAACATCGTAGGTGGGGAGCAGAGTCTTTATCTGCTGAAAGGCCAGCGCCCCCCGGCGAATCACCCCGTACACATTCACAAGGCTCTTTCCCCGGGCATAAGGATTACGGTTGACAAAACCCAGTCCCACCGCCAGTTCCGCGCACTCAGGATCTTCCGCCAGTTTCCGCTGAAGTATATGAACACTTCTGATATTGAGTTCCACAAAACGATCCTGATCCAGAAGATCCATGGGCGGGTAACCGCAGACCGCCAGTTCGGGAAAAAGCGCCAGTTCCGCCTTCTCCGCAGCCGCCCTGCGGGAATAATCGAGGATCTTTTTCATATTGCCGTTAAAGTCGCCGATGGTGGAATTTATCTGACAGATGGAGATTTTCATAATGAGATACTAAAGAGCCTTGCCCAAAATGTCAAATTTTCGCATTAATGGCGGCGAGCAGTTTATCGAGACCCAGGCTTTCTTTTACCGAAATGGGAATCGAGCCGGGCCGGCGGCTGCAGACAGCTTCCAGTTCATCCGCGCCGAGGAGGTCTGTCTTGTTGAGGGCAAGAATCACGGGGATCTTCTCCGCTCCCAGTTCCTGCAGTACCCGGCAGGTTGTTTCGTAACAGACATCCGCCTCCGGATCGCTGACATCAAGCACGTGGATGAGGATATCCGCACGGGAGACCTCTTCCAGCGTGGAATGAAAGGCGTCAATAAGACTGTGGGGCAGGTTACGGATAAAGCCGACCGTATCGCTTAAGAGGAAGGGACGGCCCCCATTTTCAAAGCGCCGGGTGGTAGTGTCCAGGGTGGCAAAGAGCGTATTCTCTACAAACACCGAGGCCCCGGTGAATTTATTGAGCAGGGAACTTTTCCCCGCGTTGGTGTAACCCACGATGGCGCAGAGGGGAATCCCCTGCCGTGTGCGTTGTTTCTGCTGAATATTGCGCTGACGCCGTATATCCTCAAGCTGCCTGCGGAGACCGCGAATCTCCTGTTCTACCTTACGCCGGTCGGTTTCCAGCTTTGTTTCCCCCGCGCCCCTGGTGCCGTAACTGCCGCCCCGCTGCCGGGAAAGATCAATATACCGGTGCTGGAGTCTGGGCAGAGACCATGCAAGCCGGGCCAGTTCCACCTGTACAACCGCTTCCCGGGTCTGTGCCCGGGAAGCAAAGATCTGGATGATAAGTTCCTGCCTGTCCACCACGGGAATCCCCGCCAGATCCTCCCAGTTACGCTGCTGGGAGGGACTTATATCCCTGTCAAATACGATACAATCCGCCCCCGTTTCCCCGGCTTTTTTCGCCAATTCCGCAGCCTTCCCGGTTCCCAAAAGATAGCGGGGCTTGAGATTCTTCACCGCGGCCGTTTCCCGTGCCGCTATCTGAAAACCCAGAGTTTCCGCCAGACTTGCCAGTTCTCCGGCAGAGAAAGCTTCATCGGTATTAGTACCCTTCAGGGATATGAGAAAGGCGCGTTTGGGCTGTTCTTCCGTTTCAATCAGTTTTTTCAAGATTCTTCCATATTACACGATAATTGAAAATATAAACCCCTTTCGACTATACAAAACCGTCGATTTGTCGATAATATAATAAAGTTTTTATTGATTTTGCGGAGTTTTAGTGACTGCAACTCAAAAGGCGGCCTTAAGCCTCTTAATATCCGTTTTTCTCTTTGCCGGTTTCACGGTATTGGCCTTCTCCGGGCTGTTTGATCTGGTAGAAACCCGTTTTTATAATCCTTCCATCATCCGATCTCTTACTAATGAAGTTGAAAAAGATGCTAAAACTGCCGACAGCTTTTTCGGCAGCCTGACTGAGCGTTTTGCCGCTACACTTTCGGAACCGGCAGTCCAGCGGAGTTTCCTTCCCAATCAGAGCGGGCAGGATATTCTGGAGCGGAGCCGGGTCTACGGAGTGCTGATGGAAGAGCTGGGAGGCCTGCAGTCTGTCCGTTTTGTGGATTCCGGTGGTATCCGTATCCATTTTTCCACTTCGCAGCGTGATATTTTCAACCAGGACGGGCTTTCCATAGCCTACCGTAACTACGATGATGACCCGGACAGTCTTCCCTATACAACAGTGGCGGTTCCGGCCCTGGGCGAAAACCGTATCATTCTGGATGAAGTCTGAGACCGTATCATCTTTGCCCATCCCTTCTACGATTCCCTTGATGTGTACCGCGGAACGGCGGTTTTTACCCTTTCCGTCCGGGCAGTTGCCGAATGGCTGATCAACGAAGGCCGGATCAATGTTGGTGAAGATGTAGCGATCATTTCCAATCCGCCGGGCATGGTTTCCCGGATTCCCGGTTCCGCAAAGAGCGCCCTGCTCCCCATGATTTCCCGTATATGGGCCGAAGGCTACCTCAGCCTGAGCCCTCTGGATTCGGCTGCTTCCGGGGTTTCCATGGCCCTGATCTCCGCCAGAACC
>JAITES010000035.1 GCA_031281925.1 Treponema sp.
TCTTTAAGGACAGAAACCCGCGCGGTTTTGTCCATTTTACAGGCTCCCTTTTTTTGCGGAGATACGGATTGCGTCCCTCATTTCCATGGCGGTCTTCCTTGCGGCTTCCGCCGCAAAATTGTAGTCCGCATCGGCGGGAGCCTCTTTCGACCATGCTTTGAGTATTGAACGGGAGGAGTTTACTACGCCGCCGTTGGATTCCCTGAGGAGCAGTGCCGCATCATCCGCCGCTCCTCCCTGCGCGCCGTAACCGGGTATAAGAAAGAAGAGATTGTTTCTCTGTTTCCGTATGGCCGCGGCTTCTTCCCGTTCCGTACAGCCTACCACCACGCCGAAAGCGCCGTAGCCGTATTTCCCCTCATGGGAGGCGGCCATTTCCTGCATCATGTCTCCCACCGCATCGTAGAGTCTTTTGGAAGTGTTTTTGATTTCAAGACATTCGAAATCCTTCATGCCCCTGTTGCTTGTCCGCATTAACACGAAGGCGCCCTTGCCTTTCTTTTGTGCAAATTCAATCCAGGGCTCAATTGAATCCATGCCCATGTATGGCGAGAGCGTTACGAAGTCGGCTTCAAAGTCCCCTTCAAAATGAGCCCTGGCATAACGGGAAGCGGTATCCGCAATATCTCCCCGTTTTATGTCGGCAATGACAAGACATTTTTTCTCCCTTATGAGGCGCAATGTTTCCGAATATGTTTTCAATCCCGCAAGGCCAAGCTCTTCATAGTATGCTATCTGCACCTTGTAGCAGGCGCACAGATCGGAAGTGGCATCGACAAGGGCCGTGTTAAAGGCCAGCACCGCCTCCGCCGCCGATGAAGCCTTTTTTAATTCCGCCGCCGGGATATAGTCTGCGGCAGTATCAAGACCGATACAGACATGCCCTTTCTTCTCAACCGCTTCATAGAGTTTATCCATGTTATACATTTTTATGCCTCATACACGATCCGCCCGTGGTTTATGTTTACAAGAATCTGCCCCCGCAATTCCCGGCCTGTAAAGGGACTGTTCTTTCCCCGCGACCTGAAGGTTTCCGGATCTACCGTTGTTTTTTTCCGCAGATCCGCAATAATCAAATCTGCCTTCAGTCCCGGCGCAATTCTTCCCCTGCCGCGTGGATCATTCCCGCCGAATCCCAGAATCCCGGCCGGAGCCATGCTCATCAACGCGGAAAGCCGTCTGAGATCCATGTTGTTTTTCAATACCAGTTCGGTATAGCAGAGGGGGAAGGCAGTTTCAAGGCCGCTGAAACCGGGAGCGCCCGCTTCCTTGTCGCTCTGCGAATGAGGCGCATGATCGGTTGCAATGGCGTCAATTGTTCCGTCAAGGGTTGCATTGACAAGAGCCTGCCTGTCTTCTTCGCTGCGGAGCGGCGGATTCACCCTGCCGAAGGATTCATCTCCGAGTCTCCCCGCGTCTTCCTCCGTGCAGCCGATATGGTGGGGGCTCACTTCCGCACTGAGGCATATATCTTCCTTCTTTGCCCGGCGGATCATTTCAAGCGCTTCCTTTGTGGAAACATGGGCGATGTGGAGTTTACAGCCCGTCTCTTTATTAAGTTCAATGACCCTCTGTGTCGCATTGTTTTCTTCGATACGGCTCCACAGAGAACGGGGTTTCCCTTCTTTTTTTAGTTTCTCCACTTCTTCACCGCCGAAATCACAGTGGCAAGAGAGGGGGAGGCCGCTGCGTTTTGCTTCCCTCATTGCCGCAATGAAGAGAACATCACCGGCAATGTCTTTGCCGTCTTCACTGAGCAGCCGGGGCAGCAACGGCGAAGGGCTTTCGGTATACGGCGGCAGCTTTGTTATCTCCGACAACTCACGGCCTTCCATGTTTTTCGTGAGGGACATTGCGGGGTAAAGGTCGATAAATCCCAAAGCATCGGAACGTTTTTTAAGGGCGGCAATCTTTTCGATGCTGTCATGTACCGGTTTTGTATTTGCCATGCAGACTACCGTCCCGTATCCTCCTGCGGCTGCGGCAAGGCAGGCGCTTTCCAGGGTTTCCTTTTCGGGAAAACCGGGGTCCCGGAAATGTGTATGGAGATCCACAAAAGCCGGCATTAAAACCGGAAGCAGGGATTGTTCGTAGGGAATTTCAGGATGAATATAATTGCGGCCGTCAATGACAAGCCTTGCCTCAAGGCAGTAGTATTCGATTTTTTTTTCGTTCAATACATAATCCAAACCGTCATCGGATTCGGCAATTACTTCCTTAATGACGCCGTCTTCAATGATAACCGTTCCAAACGAGTCCGTGTTTTTGTCGATGATACGGAAATTTTTCAGAACGATCATCTGCAATCCTTATTTTCGAGCCTCATTCCCTGAAGTCCCGTGCCGATTTAATATCATCGCAGTATTCACAGCGGTAACTGCGCTGTTCGGCATTTTCCAGATGGAAAATATGGGGAATGTATTTTTCCGTGGAGGTGATGCAGCGCGGGTTCTTGCAGATAAGCACATCTTCAACACGTTCGGGAAGGCGGAGTTTTTTCTTTTCGGTTATCTGTTCGTTTTCAATGACATTTACCGTGATATTGGGATCGATTAAGCCGAGAATGTCAAAATTGATTTCGATGGTATTGTCAATCTTGATGATGTCCTTTTTGCCCATGTGTCTTGAAGATGCGTTGATCACAAAGGCGACATTGTAGGGCGCCTTGTCCAGCCCCAGCCAGTTGAAGATATGGATCCCCAGGCCCGCCCGGATATGATCGATAACGATCCCGTTCCTGATTTGATCGATGTTTAACATTTCATATACCTCCTATACCACACCCAGAATTGAAGCAAGCAGCGACATGCGGACATACATTCCGTATTTGGCCTGTTTGAAGTAAGCCGCGCGGGGATCCTTGTCCACATCTACGGCAATTTCGTTAACGCGGGGCAGGGGATGCAGTATTATCAGATTCTGTTTTGCCCTTTCAAGCTTTTCCCTGTCAAGGATGTAACTGTCCTTGAGGCGTATATAGTCTTCTTCATTAAAGAAACGTTCCCGCTGTACCCTGGTCATGTAAAGCACATCAAGTTCCGGCATGGCTTCATCAAAGTTTCCGGTTTCATTATACTCAATTTTTTCCCTGTCAAGCGTCCTGGTAATATATTCAGGCACACGCAGTTCATCGGGAGAGATGAAGAAAAACTTTACTCCACTGTAACGGGCAAGCGCGTGAGACAGGGAATGAACGGTACGGCCAAATTTAAGATCTCCGCAGAAACCAATGCGGAGGCCCTTTACCGATTCGGCAAGCATTTTGGCTCCGGGTTTTCCCCTCAGGCGTTTGATGGTGAGAAGATCCGTCAGGGTCTGGGTAGGATGATGATGTCCGCCGTCTCCCGCATTGATCACCGGTACCGGCGAATAACGGGATGCAAGCAGGGCAGCCCCTTCCTTTGGGTTTCGCATCACGATGGCGTCGGCATAAGAGGCCGCCATGCGGATCGTGTCCGCCAGGCTTTCGCCTTTCACCGCGGAACTCGAACCGGGATCGGCAAAACCAAGTGTGGAACCGCCCAGCCGCAGCATCGCCGCTTCAAAACTCAGACGGGTTCTGGTGCTTGGTTCAAAGAAGAGCGTGGCCAGCAGTTTTCCCCGGCAGCTTTCCCGCAGATACGTTTCATCATCTTCAATTTTTTCCGCCAGGTTGAAGATCGTATCCAGCTCTTCAAGGCTGAAGTTTCCCGGCTCAATCAGGGATCGTCCTTTTAACATGGTACCTCCGGAATCTCTCGTTCGTTTATAAGGCCGCGCCTTACAATTCAATCGAACAGGAAACGAAGTTTCCTGCAAACGGTCTAGTGCTTGAAATGCCTTGTTCCGGTAAAGACCATGGCAATTCCGTATTTATCACATGCTTCTATTGAAAGCCTGTCATTAAGCGATCCACCCGGCTGTATGATCGCCTTGATGCCTGCGGCCGCAGCGGCTTCGACAATATCGGGAAAGGGGAAGAAGGCATCGGAAGCAAGGACACGCGCCTTCTTGTCTTTTAAAACTTCGGCGCTGCGGCGCAACGCATCCTGAGCAGGCCAGATACGGTTTACCTGTCCGCCTCCGATTCCCACGGCACATTCGTCATTGACAATCATGACGGCATTTGATTTTACAAAACCGACTGCCCTCATGCCGAAGATCATGTCCTCAATGTCGCTTGCTTCGATCTGCGTCCCGGCAACTATTTCCCATTTTTCAAAAAGTTTTCTGTCCGCCTCCTGAACAAGAAGGCCTCCGTCCACGGCGATACATTCATGGTTCTCCCGCGGGGGGATACAGGCGCGCATGATGCGGAGGTTCTTTTTCTTTTTAAGCGTCTCCAGGGCTTCTTCCTCAAAAGCAGGGGCGGCAACGATCTCAAGAAAAAGTTCCGCGAGTTTTTCCGCGGTCTTTCCGTCCAGGGGAGAATTGAATGCAACGATGCCGCCGAAGATTGAAACAGGATCGCATGCAAAGGTTTTTTCATAGGCTTCAAAGGCGGAATCGCCCAAAGCGATGCCGCAGGGCGTGTTATGTTTAACCGCAACGCAGGAAACTTTTTTGCGCGGTTTCTCTTTCGGCAAAAGTGATATTACTTCATTCTGTCCCAGGGGCGGCGCTTTTTCCGGCCCCGCGACGCCTTCAGGGTATAAACCAAATGCGCAGGCGGCTTTCCATGCCAGATCCAGATCCCGGATGTTGTTGTAGCCAAGTTCTTTGCCGTTAAGCTGTTCCATTCCCGCCAGGGCTCCGCCCTTACCGGTATCAATATAGAGAGCCGCCGACTGATGAGCGTTTTCACCGTAGCGGAGGCTCTGTTTTTTCCTGAATGAACAGGGCCAGTATTCGGGGTATTCTTCCTTCAGGAGATAACGCGCAATGGCGGCATCGTAGGCCGAAGTAAGATCAAAAACTTTTGCCGCAAGGCGCCGCCTGAATTCCAAAGGAACCCTGTTCTCTTCAATGGCTTTATGTTCAATCAGATCGATTAGTTCCCCGTAATCTTCAGGATCGCTTAGCACGATAACATCGCGGAAATTTTTTGCGGCGGAACGGAGCATGG
>JAITES010000104.1 GCA_031281925.1 Treponema sp.
TCTCATCGGGGTGTTTGGCGAAATTCACCCGGAGGCGCTGGAAAACTGGGGTATTACCATGCCCTGTACCGCCGCGGAAATGGATCTCGACGCCCTGCTGTAGGGATGGAAAACAAGGATCATTCCAAAAAAAAACAAACGGCCCGGCTTTGTAGGCGCGGGCCGTTATCTAATGTCCATAAAGTCGGTTACTTTATAGACAGACACTATCTACAGGAAAGCGGGTGCTTAGAGCCCGTCGCCGAAGGACACTCTCATGCCGTTGGTGCGGACGGCAGTCCAGCTTCCCTTTATGGGAAGTTTACCGCTTATCTGGAGAGGAAAATAACTTGACAAATCGGTGGGATCATAGACCCGGACTTCTCCGGTTTCTCCGTTGACGGTGATCCTGAAGGATACCGGATCGGCAAGGGTTTCGTCGGTGAGGTACTGTGCATACTCGTTAAGATCGTAACTGGCTACGAGATCCATCTGCGAATTTGAGTAGCTGCGGTAGACTTGACCGCTTAAGCCCCTCTGAATACTCCTGCTCAGCGGATTCTCGTCGTAGTTGAGCCAGAGCAGCCAGGATTGACCTGCTCCCCAGGCGGCCCCGCCAAAGGCACTGTCCCCGAAAACATGGAGGCCGAAGCCGCCGTGTCCGTCTTCCGCCCCGGATTCATAGCGGGCGTTGAATTCCCAGATCATGGGGCCCGACTGATCGGAGCGGATGTTTACCTTGGCCAGAGGAGCCCTGGCGTCATCCTGGTAGAGCCTTTCTCCACGGATAGACCAGCTTCCCGTGGCGAACCTGTGTTCCGGCAACTGGTCTTGACCATACACTGATGCGGTCAGGGCAATCACCGTCAGAAAAAACAGAAAACGTTTCATAAACCCTCCAATCTCAAGGCACTTTCCTCTGCGGAGAAAGGCTTGAGTTGTTAAACTCTTTTGGAATTCTATCATAGTTTTAAGAAAAAAAGTGGTAAAATACGATTTTTTGCAAATTTTTTTTTCCTCCTTATCTTCAACGCAAGGTTCCGGAATGAAAACGTATTTACCGGTTATTGATTGAAGTACCTGATATGCCTATGCTTGTAGGATGTCCGATACACACGATGAAAAAACGCATCCTGAGGCCGGCCTTCCCGGTGGAGACGCCGCCGGAAGGCTGGGAACCGAACCTGTAGGCAAGCTTCTTCTGCGTTTCTCGATCCCCGCAATTACCGGTATGTTGGTGAGCGCTCTCTACAACATGGTAGACCGTATCTTTGTAGGCCGGGGCGTCAACGAAATTGCCCTGGGAGGCCTTTCGCTGGTGCTTCCCCTTATGACCATCTTCATGGCTTTTGCCATGCTCTTTGGGGTCGGGGCGGCCAATATGATCTCCATGCGCCTCGGCCAGGGGCGGCGGGCTGAGGCGGAAAATGCACTCAATCACTGTTTCTTTCTGCTTTTGGGCGCCGGTCTTCTGCTCATGGCGGCAGGCCTGATCTTCCTTGAACCCCTTCTCTCCCTTCTGGGCGCCCAGGAAGGCAGCGGGGCCATAGCCTATGCCAGGGATTATTTCAGAATCATCCTTCTGGGATCGTCCTTTTCCATGGTGGGTTTCGGTCTTTCGCACTGTACCAGGGCCCAGGGTTTCCCCATGATCACCATGATTGCGATGCTTCTGGGCGCCGGAATCAACATGATACTCGATCCCATTTTTATCTTCGGCTTCGGCTGGGGTGTGGAAGGGGCGGCATGGGCCACGATCATCTCCCAGCTGATCTCGGCCGTCTGGATTGTTTATTTCAGTGTAAGCAAAAAGGCGGTGATCCGGCTCAAGTTTTCAACAATGCGGTTTTCCCCGGGTATTATCTTTCAGATTGTATCCTTTGGTTCCGCCCAATTTCTGCTGCAATTCATCATGTCCGCGGTCCAACTCCTCTATAACACCACCATGGGCTGGTATGGGGCCGCCGCGCTGGGGGTAGCCAACGGCGGTGATGTGGCCCTCTCCGGGATGAACATTAACGGCTCCATCACCATGCTCATTTTAATGCCCGTATTCGGCATCAATCAGGGCGCACAGCCGATTCTGGGCTACAATTATGGGGCGAAACAGTATCACCGGGTCTTGCGGGCCTATCTGGGGGCCGTTGGGGTCGCTACACTTATATGTACAATCGGTTTTATCATCGGAGAATGTTTCCCGGTGCAGCTGGTCAGCCTCTTTGCGCCAAAGGGAAGCGACGCGTTGATGCATTTTGCTCCCACCGCCATGCGGATAGCGATGATCATGCTGCCCCTGGCAGGCTTCCAGATCGTATCTTCCAATTTTTTTGTGGTAACAGGCCGCCCCAGGACTTCGATTTTCCTCACCATGCTGAGGCAGTTCCTTGCCCTGATCCCCTGTATCCTGATTTTCGGGAAACTCTGGGGACTTTGGGGAGCGGTGGCAGCTACACCCGTGGCGGACGGGTTTGCCTCGCTGTTGACCGCCCTGATGATCGCCTTTGAAATGAAGAAACTGCGGAGACAGATTAAGGAAGGCGCATGAAACGAAGTTTTATGCAAAACCCAGGCGCAGATTTTCCCGTTTGACGATCTTTCCGTGCTCAAGGCTGAGGTTGAGACCCTCGGCCGACATGATGAATTCAAAGGAATGAACGCCGTTCTGCTCGTTCTGCTTTTTGGCAATGCCGTCCAGTATGTCGTCGGTATGGCGGGGGCTGTAGTGGAAGGAGCAGAGATACTTTACTTTTGATTCCGTGGCGTTTTCCACGGCCATGGAATAGGTTGAATGTCCGAAACCCTGTACCGGGCTGGAACGGCTGATGTATTCCTCTTCGGTGTACTGGGTATCATGAACCATCAGATCCGCGCCCCGGGAAAAGTTGATCACCCTGGCGTCTCCGCCGATATGGGATTCGATGTCCCAGACGCACACGATGGAAGAGCCGTCACCGGAATCGGTAATCCGGTAGTAAAGGGCGCCCTGCTGGGGGTGAGAGGGAGCAAAGGCCTGCATCACCTGTATTTCAAAGAGAGGATCGTTCTTTTCTGCGGAGGGGGCTCCATCTTGACCTATGTAGAACAGATCCCCGTCCCTGAGTACCTTGTGGATACGGTGGGATTTGAAATCGCGGTATTCAATGGGGAATGTGGGAGGATCCATCTTCCGCTTGAGGATGAGGCCCACATCTTTTTTGAGGGCCTTCATACCCATAATATAGACCGTACAAAAATTAAAGAAATTGGGTACAAAGAAGTTAAAACCTTCGGTATGATCCGGATGCAGATGGGTAAAAAGCAGGGGAAAAGTGGACAGATACTCTTTGGAAAAGAGCCGTTTCGCCATAATGTAGCCCAATGGGATAAGGCCGCTGCCCGAATCAATGATAATAGGTACTTTTTTGCCTTCCTTATTGGTTTTTACAATCTCAACACAGGAAGTGTTCCCTCCGTAACGCATCATTCTGCTGTCGGGCACCGGGTGAGAGCCTCTTACGCCATGAAAAACCAGGGTCATCATCATATAACTCCTTGGTATGATAGTAAGAGTATATCACATTTTTAAAAACTAACAAACATTGGTGAAAACCCAACCGGTTTTGAAAACGGCTCAGCGGTTTTTCAGCTTCCGCTGTTCTTCTCCCAGACATGGATGAACTGCAGGGCATACTGCTGTATGCCGCCGAACCAGGTTTCAATGAAGGAGGCCAGTTCCCTTCCCACATAGCGGTAATGCCAGCTCTCCCAGCGGTATCCGGTAAGCCCTTCGAGGCCTTCGGGGAAGGAGAGAGACCAGCCGTAGCGGCCCGCGTTCGCCGTCATCCAGCGGCCCGCGGCGGTTTGGGCAAAGGAATCGTCAATCGAACCGAAGTCTACTGCCAGCCCGGTTTGATGCTGGCTGTAACCCGGTCTGGCGGATTCCCGGTCTGCCGCCTCCTGCCCCATTTCGTTTACGATACGGTTATACACTTCCACCTGGTATGTGTAAGACCGGTAGGCCGAAGATGCCTGCAGCGTAACGCCATCCGCCCGGGCCGCAACCGACATCTCCTCAAGCGCCTCGGCCGCCGCGCGCCTCAGCATAAGTCCCTTCCGTCTTACCGTGTACGAAACACCGCTGCCGCCAAGCTCTACCAGGTCTTCCGGGGCGTAGCCTTCGGGCAGGGAATGGCCCTTGTCCACCAGGCGGTACAGGTATGGATCTCCTTCAAGACAGGAGAGAAGATCCAGGATGAAGCCGGGACTTTCCGCGGCCCCGGAACCGATCCGCTCCGCCATGGATTTGGGAATACCCGCCTCGTCAAGCGTCTTCATAAGAAAACTGTTAAAAATTTCTTCGGTATTGTTCTCTCCCGCAGAAAGATCTGGAAGGGAATCCCGGCCTTCGGTTCCGGCGGAGGATGCCGGAGGGCTTTCGTTCCCCGCAGCGTTTGGATTATTGAACCGGGGGACAGGCCGCCGGCAGGCAGCAAGGCTGAAAATGAGCGCAAGCAGAAAAAACAACCGGTTTTTGGAAGCACACATGGTTTATTTTTGTCTATTGAAGCGTTAAATGCAATATCGGTATCTCTTGTGACACGGGGAAAATACTTCCCCCGGCAACTTTACTGAGGCGCTTTCCTTCCGTCAAAAAGACCGCAGGCCAGATAGTATTTTACATCGGCGAACCAGAGGCGCAGTATCCGCCGGTCGAAGGTCTTGCCAAACCATG
>JAITES010000166.1 GCA_031281925.1 Treponema sp.
CGGGTAGTATAGTCCCCCTGACGGCGGCAGGAGATCTGATCATCCGCAAAGGAACCGTTGCTGTTGAGCCTGGCGGAAGCCTGAGCGATAAAGTAGCGATCTTCATCCATGGCGGAAAGATATTCAATATCCGTGGTAGCAACCCCCTTGTCTACCTTGCGGTAGGGAGTTTCCAGAAAACCGTATTCGTTGACCCTGGTATAGTTTGCCAGAGAAACAATAAGCCCGATGTTCGGGCCTTCCGGCGTCTCAATGGGACACATACGCCCGTAATGTGTATAGTGAACATCCCGCACCTCAAAACCCGCACGATCCCTGGAAAGACCGCCGGGCCCCAGCGCATTGAGCCTCCGCTTGTGGGTCAATTCCGCAAGAGGATTCACCTGATCCATAAACTGGGAAAGCTGACTTGAACCGAAAAATTCCTTTGTCGCGGCCACGAGGGGCTTTATGGAAATAAGATCCTGCGGCTTGATCGTATCGGTTTCCTTAAGACTCATCCGCTCCTTGGCAACCCGTTCCATGCGGCTAAAGGCTGTCTTCATCGAATTCGCCATCAGCTCACCAACAGACCGAACCCGCCTGTTCCCCAGGTGATCGATATCATCAATATTTTCATCCCCCGCATAAACCTTGATAAGAAACTTCATGGTAGCGATAATGTCAGGCTTTGTGAGGATAAACTCTTCTTTTTTTGCGATCTTTTCGGGATTCCTCTTTTCGGCATCGGCCGTGTTTTCAAACTGAAACTTTTTGTCGAGCTTGTAGCGGCCCACCCGGCCCAGATCGTAACGCCGGGATGTAAAAAACATACCGTTAAGATCCTTTTCCGCAGCGTCGAAGGTAATCGACTCGCCGGGCATAAGAACCGTATACACCGCGGCAAGAGCCTCCTCCCGGGAAGGTTCATCCCGGCTGGGATCTTCCTTGACAAACTTTATCTCCTCCCGTTCAAAACAGTTAAGGAGCATGTCGGACCTGAGGGAATCATTGGCATCAAAATCGATAATCTCTATCGAAGAAACATTGTTGGAAAGAAGTTCATCCACATTGTGCGGGTAGAGCTTCTCGCCTGCCCGGTAGAGCTTCTTTTTTATCTCTTCTCCCTCCGCCCCGCTGTTAATCCAGACAGGAGCGGCCAACACCCTGCCGGAGATAAATTCCCTGGTTTCCCGGTCATCCCGGACTTCCATGGTTTCGGTGAGATAAAAGGCCTTGATTATGTCTTCCCGGCTTTCATAACCCAGGGCGCGGAGAAATATAGTCCCCAGGATACGCTTCTTCCGGTCGATTTTGGCATAGATAAGTTCTTTTTTTTGGTCGATTTCAAATTCCAGCCAGGAACCGCGGTAGGGAATGATCCGGGAAGAATAGATCCCCTTTTCATGGCTAAAGATAACTCCCGGCGAACGGTGAATCTGGGAAACAACCACCCGTTCCGCCCCATTAATGATAAAAGTGCCCCGCTCGGTCATGATGGGAATATCCCCCATGAAGATATCCTTCTGGCGGATTTCACCGGTCTGTTTAAAGATCAGGTTTACGCGGGCCTTGAGAGACACCGCATAGGTAAGACCCTTCTGTTTGCACTCCTGTTCGGTAAACTTGATGTTATCCTCATCAAGAGAGTAGTACTCGTACTCCAGAACCATGTCTCCGTTGAGACTTTCTATGGGGAATGTCGTCTTAAAGACCTCTTCCAGACCCTGGAAATTGGGCTTTTCGCCTTTGGCAACTTTTTCCCGCTGCAGGAAGCGTTCATAGGAACTGAGTTGGATATCAATAAGATTGGGCAGATCCATTACATCATTAATATTCTTACCGATATATGTCCGTTTCGTTGCAGCTTTGATTTTCGCCATCCCTTAACCCCCGCTAATTGAACAATAGAGGGGGCAAATCCTGCCCTCCCCTGCATTTGCACAGTAAATGCAAAACAATAAAGAACCCGGGAAACAAGCTCCTGGGTTCTCCATTGTTACTGTACTTCTACCGTACCGCCGGCAGCAGTAACCTGATCCTTGATCTTGGCAGCCTCGTCCTTGGAAATATTTTCCTTGAGAGGCTTGGGCGCCCCTTCCACCAATTCCTTGGCTTCCTTGAGACCCAGACCGGTAACCGCCCGCACTTCTTTGATAACGGCAATCTTCTTGGTGTCATCAAAGGCCTTGAGGACTACGGTAAATTCCGTCTTCTCCTCAACAGCCTCAGCGCCCGCAGCAGCGCCGGGAGCCGCAACAGCGGCAACCGCCACAGGAGCAGCGGCCGACACACCGAATTTTTCTTCCATCATTTTTACCAGTTCGGAAACCTCCAGAACGGTCATGGAAGCGATTGCCTCTAAAATTTCTTCTTTTGTAGCTGCCATATTATCTTCTCCTTAAATCATTTACGTACCTCATACAAGGTACGCCCGGGCGAACCCGGTTTATTACAGCCTGACAGGACGACAGCGCCGAAGCCTGACAGACAAAAACACACAACCGGACGGTTGACGCCGTTTTAACGGCGCTAACCCTTCTTCTCTCCGACCGCCTTGATGGTACGCACCAGCCGTGCGGGAACATCGTTGAGAGCAGCGGCAAGATTCCGGACAGAACCATTCATCACCGACATGAGCATGGAGATCAGTTCCAGCTTGCCGGGCAGCTTGCTAAAGGCCTCGGTCTGGGCGGCATCGTATATCGAGTCTCCAACCAGAGCGCCCTTCACATGAAGCGCGGGAGCCTCCCTGGCAAAATCCAAAAGGATCTTGGCCACCTCGTTGGAATCCCTGGGGGCGACGGCCACAGCAGTAGGCCCAATCAGATAGGAAGACACATCGGGCGCCTTGAGTTCCTCAAAGGCGATCCGCGCAAAGTTATTCTTTACAACCTTATAATGAACTTCCTTGGTGCGAAGCCGCGTGCGCAGTTCGGTGATCTGTTCCACCGTTAAGCCGCGGTAATCGGTAAAGATAAAGTCTCTGGAAATACCAAAGACTTCCTTCAGCTCCCTGATGGAGTCTGTCTTGGATTCCTGTATCTTTTTAGCAACAATAGCCATACACTTACTCCTTATTCACCCATGTTGACCCATACGCCGGGCCCCATGGTGGAAGCCACCGAAACGGTTTGGATAAACTCACCCTTGGCATCCGCAGGACGCTTCCGGACGATCTCTTCAACAACGATCTTTACGTTTTCCGCAATCTTGGCAGGTTCCATGGAAACCTTTCCCACCGCCAGATGCACCACCCCGGTCTTGTCCGCACGGAATTCCACCCGGCCTTTCCTGAGTTCCGAAAGGGCGCTCTTGAGGTCGAAGGTTACCGTTCCGGTCTTCGGGTTGGGCATAAGCCCCCGGCGGCCGAGAACCATACCGAGTTTTCCGACATCCTTCATCATGTCGGGAGTGGCAACCGCCACATCAAAATCCAGCCATCCGCCCTTGATCTTTTCGATAAGATCATCGGCGCCTACAAAGGCCGCTCCGGCATCCTGGGCTTCCTTTTCCTTTTCAGGCTTGCAGAAGACCAGCACCCGTTTTTCACCCTTGAACTGGTTGGGGAGTACAACCGTATCCCGGACAGACTGATTCTTTTTAAGGTTCACTTTTACGGAAAGATCCACCGTTTCGTCAAATTTTGCATAGGCCATGGACTTTACCACGTCCAACGCCTCGCCGAGAGGGTAGATCTTTGTCCTGTCGTACTTCTTTGCGCTTTCCTGATACTTTTTGCCCCGGCTCATTTTTCCACCTCCACGCCCATGGAACGGGCCGTACCGGCGATGATCTTCATGGCGCCGTCAATGTCAATGGCGGAAAGATCCGGCATCTTCAATTTGGCAATCTCCTCAAGTTTAGCCCTGGGAAGCTTTCCTACCTTTACCTTGTGAGATTCGGCGGAACCCTTTTCCAGACCGGCAGCCTTCTTGATCAGAACCGATGCGGGCGGGGTCTTCAGAATAAAACTGAAAGACTTGTCCCCATACACGGAGATTACAACCGGGATAATAAGTCCCGGTTCCATTGCCTTTGTCCGGTCATTAAACTGCTGGACAAACTGCGGAGCGCTGACACCGTGAGGTCCCAGAGCCGGGCCGACAGGGGGGGCCGGGGTGGCCTTGCCTGCGGGGCACTGCAACTTAATCACTACAGTCACCTTTTTCTTTGCCATTCAATACTCCTTCGTAGTGTGCCCGGCCGAAACCGGGCTAACGAAGTTCACAAGAACTTCTCCTACTTCAAATTAAAGCGGACAGTAAGGCCGCAGGTGGAATTTTCACCACAAGCCCTCCTGCTCCGCCTTTCTTACAATTTTTCTACCTGTAAAAGATCAACTTCCACCGGGGTGTTCCGGCCAAAGATACCCACTATGACCTTAAGTTTGCCCTTCTCCTGATTGACCTCTTCTATGGTACCGGTAAAGGCCTCAAAAGGCCCGTCAATGATCTTGACCTGCTCTCCTGAGGAAAAAATTTGCCGGGCCCGGGCCGGCCTTTCACCCTTAATCTCCCCGGATTTCTGCAAAATAGCCCGGGCCTCGTCCCCGGTAAGGGGATTGGGACGCCTGTCCGCCGGAGTTCCAACAAAGCCGGTAACCCCCTGGATCTTGCGTATCTTGGAACAGGTGGTTTTCCAGTCCAGTTCCGGCAGATCCATCTCGATTAGGATATAACCGGGCAAAAATTTCCGCTTTTGAACCCGTTTTTCGCCGTCGCGGACTTCCACGACGTCCTCGGAGGGAACTTTAATGTCCCGCACGATCTCCTTGTCGATATCCCCCATGTCCATCATCATCCGGATTGTCTTTTCTATCTTGTTTTCGTACCCTGAATAAGTATGGAGGACATACCAGCCTGCAGCCATAGCGTACCTTTATTTCCTTGTTTGCTAGAAAATCGCCCGGATTCCGAAGAGGAGCAGTACATCCACCAGTCCCAGTACGGCGGCGATAATGATGGTGGATATGACAACCACCTTGACCGAGCTAACTACGTCATCTCTGCCAGGCCAGATAACCTTCCTAAGCTCGGCATAGGATTCCTTTACAAATTGAATCAGTTTGTTCATTAAAAATTCCTTTCCAGACGTTTCGACTAAACCCTTCGAAGCCTACTTTTACTCCAGTGTCAAGCACTTTCACCCTGTAATTACTTTAACGGGTGCTTACAGGGTTCCAGGCGCAGTAGGCTTC
>JAITES010000091.1 GCA_031281925.1 Treponema sp.
TGGGTGCTTATTTCTTCTTTTAAAACCAACCGGGAGATCCTGGGTTCCGCCTTTACCCTGCCGTCAAAAATTTCCTTTGATGGGTACCGTATAGCCCTGGAGCTGGCCAACATCCCCATGCGCTTCCTCACCTCCCTGATTGTGGCGGGCTCTTCAACCCTTATTTCGGTGCTCTTCTACTCCATGGCGGCCTATGTGCTGGCCCGGTTTAATTTCAGGCTGAAAAATTTTGTCTACGGCCTTTTGATATGTTCCATCCTGATCCCGGCCAATTCCATGCTGCAGCCCATCTACACCATTGTCAGAACCCTGGGACTCTACGACAAAAAGGGCGGCCTTATTCTGGTGTATTCGGGCTTCGGGATGGCCATGACCCTATTTCTGCTCAAGGGTTTTTTCCAGACCATCCCTCGGGAACTGGACGAAGCGGCCATCATCGACGGGGCGGGGTTCTTTATGGTCTATTTCCGCATCATGCTGCCCCTGGCTAAACCCGCCTTTGTAAGCGCCGCGATTCTCACCTTTATCGGCTGCTGGAACGAACTGCTCTACGCGCTGATGCTCACTTCCTCCGAAGCCAACCGCACACTGCCGCTGACCATGAAATATTTCACCAATATGTTTTCTTTTAATTATACCGCCATGTTCGCCGCCCTGGTGATGTGCATTACTCCCACGGTGCTGGTCTATGTGCTGCTCCAGGAGCAGATCATGGAAAGCATGGTTTCCGGTTCCGTAAAAGGATGAAAGGAGATTCTATGATATCAAATCAGGACAAAGCCATACTCCGGGAATTGGGGAAATCTTACCGCGAACTGGCGGAGAAGGATGTCAACAAAGAGCGGATTGCCCGTATCAGGGAGATGCACGACCTCAAACCGGGCCGTCCCCCGGTATGGATAGACGAGATACCCTGGCATGAAATGGACATAGACGGCGCCCTCACCCTGCGCTGTGAATCCAAAGAAGGGCAGGACATGGAACGGTATTTCCGCCGTATCCTCTACCGTTGGAAGTACATTCAGGCGGACATGGTGGTGGAAGACGCCTACTATATATACAAGGCCTTTACGGATTCAGGTATCGGAATCAGGATAAAAGAAGAAACCCTGGCCACCAATGAGGCCAATAACATCGTATCCCACCATTACGAGGATCAACTGGACACGGAGGACAAGGTGGAGGCCCTGCTCATCCCCCGGATTGAGGCCCAGCCTGAAACAGACCGGAAAAACCTTGAAAGCGCCATGGATGTCCTGGAGGGCATACTTCCGGTAAAGCTCAGGGGATATATCATCTACCATTCGCCCTGGGACGAAATTGCCATGCTCAGGGGCATAGAGAACTGCCTGATAGATATGGTTGACCGGCCCGAACTGGTTCACAAAACCATGGCAAAATTCACCGAAATCGGCCTTGCCCGGATGGAACAGAAGGAAAAACTGGGCCTCCTGGACTACAATGTTTCCAGCCTCCACTGTACGCCGCCTTACTGCGACGATCTCCCGGCCAGGGATTTCGACGGAACCCGTGTCCGGCTCAAGGACATCTGGTTCCGGGGTATGGCCCAGCTTTTTTCTTCGGCCTCCCCTGAAATGCTGAACGAATTTGACCTCCAATACATGAAGCCCCTGATGGAAAAATGCGCCCTGGTTTACTACGGCTGCTGCGAACCCCTGGACAAGGCCATACCCTATCTCAAAAAGATCCCCAACATGAGAAAAATCGGCGTCAGCCCCTGGGCGAACGTCCGTTCCTCGGCGGAACAGATGGGCAGCGATTACGTTTATGCCCGGAAGCCCAATCCGGCCATGGTGTCGGGTGTTTTTAACCGGCAAGCGGTGGAACAGGAAATTACCGAAACCATCGAAGCCTGCATGGAGAACAAATGCCCCTACGAATTCGTGCTCAAGGACATCAGCACCGTAGGGGGTAAGCCTCAAAATCTCATCGACTGGACCGAGACAGTTATGGCCGTCATCGACCGCTATTATTAATCGAAATTTCGAGTTTTTGAAGCCTGCATAGAGATGAACTACTTCCGTGCCGGAAGGCGTTGCTTTCATTATTAGAGCAGTAGGAGAAACCCATGACCGATATGACCGATGAAGAAGCGGAAGCTCTGGACGAATACTTCACCAGGAATCTGCCCAAGATTGATCCCAGCAACAAAGGCGGTGTTACCACTCGTTCGGGTTTTCGCATGGTGGCTCTCGACCGCGTTTCCGAGGACTACCTCTTGACGATGGCGCTTGCCACCAGGAAAAGCCCCACGGAAATTATCAGCGAACTGATCCGTAAGCAAATCGCCGATAAAAGCGCCTAAGGGCATGCCGGACCCCTGTCAAGGGCAGCCAACGGGGAACAATCACAGACGATTATCATGCTTCAAAGGGATCATTCGTTCACAGGCAAGTACTTTTTCACGCTTGAGTAAAAGTCAAAGATATGGAATAATATGAAAATAAAGTTACCCCGGGAGGGGTAGTTTTCGGGACGATAAGTCCGAATCAAGTGGAAAAACGGGCTTCCGGCCTTCTTTCCCGCATAATTTTTAGTACAGGATATGTCCATGTCTCCACAAATCGACAGTGAAAAAGTAGAAAAAAACCTTGCCCGGATTCTTGAAAAGATTCGGGCGGAAGCGGATCCTCAGATTCTTTCTGTTTATCGTTCGTTATTCAAAAAGAAGGTCTCCCTTTTCAATCGTTCCTGGGCGGCGGCTTACCTTTTGATGCTCTATGATCAGGGGAATTCCGGCCGGACTGAACGTTTCCACAACCATAAATTCAGGAAAGGCCGGGACGAATCCTGGAATGAAGAGGAGCGCAAACAGTATCCCCTTTCGGAGGAAGAGTCCAAACGGCTTTTCATGAGCATTGGCCGGAACCGGCGGGTCTTTCCCCGTGAAATTCTGGGGCTTATCACCACGAAAACCGATGTCAAACGGGAAGACGTGGGAGCCATCCGTATTCTGGACAACTATTCCTTCGTGCAGGTTCGGGATACCGTGGCGGACGGCATCATCGAGGCCCTGAACGGCAAGCCCTTCCGGGGCCGGCCCCTGACGGTTAACTATGCCCGCAGCCGGCTGGATTCGGAAGACTCACAGAATGATGATGATGAGACGGAATCCTCCCTGGACACGGATGACGGCTATGATGACCGGGTTTCCGATTCAGAGCAGGAAGATGATAACACCGATAAAGAAGGTATTTAAGGCTATCCCGAAAAGCAGGAGCAGCCAGGCGAGTATCTCCAGAGTATAGGCCCGCAGGGTAAAGGAATGAGCCAGTCTGTCCGGTTTGCCGGGTACGGCTCCGTAGGTGGCAAGGATGTCTTCCGGTTCCTGCGGGAAAATTTCGTCTCCGTTCAACTTACCAAACACATACCAGCCTTCCTTCAAAACCCTTCCCTCTCCCGGAATGATCCGGGGAATGGCTGCCATATCGGGAGTCAAAACCCGGTAATGCTTCATGCCGTAGCGTTCCCCTCCGGGAAGCAGGCAGGAGTCTTCGCCTGCGGCAAGGTAATGAAGGGGCAGCCTGACCAGATCCCGGTATGCCCGGTAAGTTCTGGCCTTCCACCAGAACTTCCTGTAGATAACGGTAAAAAGCAGGCCCGGCGGAATCATGGGGAAAAGGGGGAGAAAAACCGCAATAAAGGTCGTAAGGGCGGTAAGACGGAATACCGGTCTTGAGAGGAAGGAAACGGCAACATAGAGCAGGGTCAAAGCGCCCGCAACAAGGGCGTAGGGGGTGATGGGATTCCAGTATTCGTTGAGCCGCCTTCCCGCCCGGATGGCCCGTGAGGCCAGGGAATGATCCGGGCCGTCGTAGAAGATAACCATGAGGGGACATTCTTTTGTGGAGACAAAAGTCCATCGATCATCCCGGAGTACCAGCGCCCCGCCTACAAAAACCTTGGCTCCTTCGGCAAGGGAGGAAACCCTGTCCCAGCGGATCCGTTCCGGCGCCTCTTCCGAGGGATCGAAGATCTCAAACTGCTGTCCCTCCTGCATGGGCAGTACATAGGTCTCCGCGCCATGAAGAGCCACGGGGAGGGTGAGGCTGTCGCTGCGTATCCAGAGGGTATGGCCGTCGGTAATCGATTCAAAGCCTCCGGTAAAGCGGAATTCTCCGCCTTCCCCGCTCAAATCCCGGTAACGGCTGTAATCCAG
Source organism: Treponema sp. (assembly GCA_031281925.1). GTDB lineage: Bacteria > Spirochaetota > Spirochaetia > Treponematales > Breznakiellaceae > JAIRNJ01. Next base: position 4,181 of record JAITES010000091.1, read on the forward strand.
CACCGGTTTGAGGCGCAGGCTGTCGAAACGGCGGCGGAAATTCCGCCATCTCCCGCGTAGCCAAAATGCCCCCCCGACCGGTACCAGGCCGTACCAGAAAACAGCCAGAGCAAGAATAACTAGAAAATCGGAAAGCCTCAGGGTATTATTCCTCCATGGAGGGACACTTGAATTCGATTCACCGAATGGTACTGGGGGAATTTGCAGTGAACTGCTGGATCTACCCCCTGGAAAACGGAGACTGTGCCCTTATCGATCCCGGAGATGAAGGGAGGGCCATCCTCACCATGCTCCAAAGACTCCATCTCCGGCCCCGCTATATTCTACTCACCCATGGGCACTTTGACCATATTGCCGCCCTTCCCGCTCTGCGGAAGGCCGCTGTTCCGGAAGCTATTGCCATTCACCGGGAAGATGCGCCCTATCTGGGGCCGGATGCGTTCAGCCTTCACTGCCGGAGCTTTGCCGCGTTTGGGGGAGCCTTTTTTCCGGAAGAACGCTGGGAGGATCTGCCATCCCCCGACCGGCTTCTCGAAGAGGGAGACAGCATCGGGCCCTTCAGGATCCTTCATCTGCCGGGGCATACTCCGGGAAGCATCGCATTTTTTGATGAGCATGAAGGCATACTTTTCAGCGGGGATACCCTCTTCAATAACGGCGTCGGACGCACAGATCTTTGCGGGGGAAACGAAAAAGCCCTTGCCGCAAGCCTTGAAAGGCTTCTTTCAATGGACAAAAACATTGCGGTCTACCCCGGCCATGGCTCAAACACCAGTATTGGACGTGAGTTCGGCAGAAGGCAGGCCGGGAACTATGCCATGTGAGAGAGGGCATGGGAAATGGCGTAACAGTAGTCGCCCAGATTCTCAAGGCGGCGTACCAGATCGATGAACAGTAACTCTGTCTTTACATCCGCGCCTGCTTCAATGCGTTTGCGGCCCCGCTTGCGCAGCTTGTTCCGGAGCTTGTCGATACGGTCTTCAAAGTCTTCGGCCTGGGCCGCCTCGTCCGAGTGCAGGCGGCTCCCCAGGTGGCTGCGGACAAAGCTTAAAAATTCTTCGACAAGGGCAATATAGGGAGAAAGCAGTACCATCTCCTTTTCCTTGAAGATAAGATCCTTCTTTACGCTCCGTTCCAGGATACAGGCAATGCTGTAACAGTCATCGGTAATATACTCAAGGTCTGCGACGATGCGCAAAAGCTGGCTCACGTTTTGTTCCGACCCGGGGCCAAGCTGGTGGCGGGTACATTCGATAAGGAAGGCGGTAAGCTGTTCCCTCATTTCATCGACATAGGCTTCCTGCTTTGAAAGCTGCTCCATAAGTTTTTCTATCCAGACCTCCCGGTCTTCAACATCCTTTGCCTCATAGAATGCCTTGCTCACCCTGTCGTACATGGAATAGGCGACGGCGGCCATGTCCCGCATTTCCTTTCCCGCCTGGATCACGGCCAGTTCCGGCGCATCCTGAATAGCTCCTCCTCCCCGGTATACCAGCCTGTAATGATCATCTTTCTTTTCGGAATCCGTGTCTTTTATAAGAAAGCTTACGAGAGATGCAAAGGGCTTTACAAAGGGGAAGAAAATAATGGCATTTACCACATTAAAAACCGTATGCAGCATTGCAAGATGGGTTGTGATCATCGGATCGCGGACGAGGCCCGCGACAATGGTACCGGGTGTTACCAGTTCTACCAGAGCCAGCAGAGGCCTGATGAGAGGTATCGCCCAGCAGACGCCTATCACATTGAAAAGCACATGAACCAGGGCGGCCCGTTTGGCGGCAGTCCTGGCGCCGATGCCTGCCAGGGCGGCGTCAATTGTAGTACCTATGTTGGCGCCCAGAACCATGGCGGCGGCCATTTCATAGCCGACAACGCCGTTATAGGCCATGGTGAGCATTATTGCCGTGGATGCCGAAGAAGAGTGGGTTATCAGAGTCATCACAAGCCCCACTCCGGCGCCTATGAGTATCGAGACGAATCCCAGATCGGAAACCCTGGCAATAAAGCCAATCTCGTTTCCGCTCAGGGAGGGCATGGCCTTGGTAAGAAAGTCGAGGCCCAGAAAGAGGAAGCCGAAGCCCATGATCGCCTCTCCGACGGTCTTGTACTTCCATTTGATGATCCGCATTACAAAGCCCAGGCCGATGGCGGGCAGGGCCAGGGCGGAAATTTTCAGGGAAAAGCCGACAAGGGACACTATCCACGCGGTAACGGTTGTACCGATGTTGGCGCCCATGATCACCCCGATGGACTGGGTAAGAGTGAGGAGCCCGGCATTGACAAAAGACACGACCATGACCGTGGTGGCGGAAGAAGACTGGATGATGGCGGTTACCACAAAACCCGTCATCACGCCGATAAAGCGGTTTCCGGTCATAAAATTGAGAACTTTCTGCATGCGGTTGCCCGCCGCCTGCTGGATTCCTTCGCTCATTACCTGCATTCCGTACAGGAAGAGGCAGAGTCCTCCGACAACGCTAATAAGCATACCGACAATAGCCATGGCGTCTCCTTCTACGGCACAACATTTTGAAATTCTTCTTTCATTTTAGTAGATTTGAAGGGAATTTACAACTTATACCGATTATGCTACAGTGCTTAGCATGAAAAAGATAAGCCTTACCGGCATCAAGCCTACCGGCGAACTCCACATCGGCAACTACTTTGGGGCGATCAAGCCCGCCCTGGAACTTGCCTCAAGCTACGACGCCCGCTATTTTATAGCCGATTACCATGCGCTTAATACCATCAAAGACCCCACAGAACTTTCCTCCCTTATCCGGGGAGTGGCAGCGGGCTGGCTTGCCGCAGGGCTTGATCCGGAAAAGGTGATCTTTTACCGCCAGTCTTCGATCCCGGAAACTTTTGAACTTAGCACCCAGCTTGCCGCCTTTACCCCAAAGGGGCTTATGAACCGTGCCCACGCGTACAAGGCGGCGGTCCAGGAAAACAGTGAAAAGGGAAACGATCCCGACGCCGGCGTCAACATGGGACTTTACACATATCCGGTGCTCATGGCCGCAGACATCATCCTTTTTGATTCCGATGTAGTGCCCGTGGGAAGCGATCAGGTGCAGCATATTGAGATGGCCCAGGACATTGCCCAGGCGGTTAACTACAACTACAAACAGGAAGTGTTTAAGATTCCCCAGGCGATGATTCAGCAGAATGTGGCTGTGGTACCGGGGCTTGACGGACGCAAGATGAGCAAGAGTTACGGAAACACCATTCCCCTTTTCTCGCCGGAAAAACAGCTCCGTAAACTGATCATGCGGATCGTTACCAATTCCCAGCCGCTTGAGGAGCCCAAAGAACCCGAACAAAGCCAGATATACCTTCTCTACAAACTTTTTGCCACGGTGGAAGAACAGGCCTCCCTTGCCGCCCGTTACCGGGCAGGAGGCATGGGTTGGGGGGAAGCCAAGGAGGAACTCTTCAGGGCCGCCAACCGGGAACTTTCACCCCTGCGGGAACGCTACGAGGCGATCATGGCCGACCCGGCAGGGCTTGACAGAATTCTTGCGGAAGGCGCCGCAAAGGCCCGGCCCATAGCCGCCGCTACGGTGAAGCGTTTCAGAAAAGCTTCGGGGATAGATCTGTAATCATAATGAGCGTCGAATATTCCAGGGCAGACATCAATGATTATGAAGAAGTGATTGATTTGGCAAACTATGTGTTCAGCCATGATCATAAACCTATCGATTTTCCCGCTCTTCTTCCCAAACTGTATAAACGTGAATACTTTATGGATGCCGCGCACTATCTGTGCAGGGAGGATGGAAAGATAAGGGCGGCCGTAGGAGCCTACCCGCTTGAAATGAAGCTATGCGGCACAAGCCTTCAGGGCCGCGGCATAGGTATGGTATCCGTGCATCCCTACAGCCGATCCAAAGGCTACATGAGAGAGCTTATGAACCGGGCACTGGAAGACATGAGGAAAGACGGCATGGATTTCGGCTGCCTTGACGGAAGGCGGCAGCGGTATGAATATTTTGGCTTTAGCCCCGCGGGAACGGTTTTTTCTTTTGAGTGCAACTCCTTCAACACATACCATACGCTCGGCAAAAACTTTGTCTCTTCCCTCAACCTCAGGCGGCTTTGTCCAAAAGATTCATCCCTTATCGAAGAGATCCGCCTCATGCACGAGGCAAAACCGGAAAAAGGCGCAGGATTTGTACGCCGCAGGGATCGTTTTTTCGATATCCTTGTTTCCTGGGAGAGCAGCGTTTATGCGGTTCTCGAAGGGGAAAAATTTTCCGGTTATCTTATATACAATGAAAAAGAAAACCTTATAAGCGAAGTAAACCTTAAAGAAGCAGGACGCATGGCCGAAATCATAGACCTTTGCCTGAAATCCTGTCCCCCCGGCAAGGCGTTAAAGGTCGCCGCCCATCCCCACGAGACTGAAAAACTTAAAGCTCTTTCCCGTTTTGCGGAAAGCTTCGCCATGGAACCGGCCTACAGTTTTAATATCTTCAATTACAGGAATTTTCTGGAAGCCTTTGTAAAACTGCAGTGTTCCCTGAGGAGCGTAGAGGACGGCGCGTTTGTGTTTGAAATTGAAAACGGGGAGCGGCTCTGCGTCAGGGTTTCAGGCGGCAAGCCTGAGCTGCACGAAGCCTCCCCCTCCGAAAAGGCCGGATTTACATTCGGCCCTCTTGCGGCGACGGAATTTTTCTTTTCTCCCGTAACACCTTACACTTCCTCCCTCATTGCAGGGAATTCTTTTCTCCGGAGCCTTCTTCCGCTGCCTCTTTTTTTTGAAATCGCCGATGGGGTGTAAGAGAGGCAATTTTGTTCTTCCAGAAGAAATTTTTAACAACTTTCAGTTTCCCGGCCTTCACAAGAAACCGGATCGCCTCCGCGGCTTCGTTTTCGGACCAGGCAATGGCTTTTGCATCCGCAAGCAATGCCGCAGCTTCGTTGACGGTGTAGGACAGTCCGTGACGGCGGAAAAACCCGCAGAGACTCTGTTCTTCCCTGAGTTGAGTCCCGGCATTGCCGTCACAGACATCGCAGCAATCGCTTTCGGGACTGTTCCTTTCCCCTTCGTAGTTGAGGAGGCCAAGAAGCTGCTCGCGGCGGCAGACAGAAACGGTGCGGGCATAGGAGAGAAGGCTTTCCATACGTTTCCTTCCGGCCTCGTCCTTTGCACGCCGCAGCTGGTTTTCGTCCCCCGGCCCCCAGAGAAGGTAGGCCCGGGAGATTTTCCCGTCCCTCCCCGCCCGGCCGGATTCCTGAAGATACGCCTCCACCGACGGGGGACAGTCGCGGTGTATCACGGTACGTATATCGGCCTTATCGACACCCATACCATAGGCACAGGTGCTGACAAGCACAGCGTTACTGTTGTCAAAGAACCACTCCTCCACGACCTTCTTCTCTTCCCTGCCTAAACCCGCATGGTAGAATTTTATCCCCGGCGCGGGGCGGCCTTCATGTGATGCGGCGTCCCAAATTTCCGCAAGGCTGTTGAGAAGATAACGGGCAAGTTTTTCCGTCCCGGAACGGGATGAGCAGAAGACAATGGCCGGCAGGTCCTTTTTCAGTATCAGATCCCGGACCGCGAGATCCCTGAGTATGCAGGCTCCGGCGGCATAGCGTATATTGGCCCTGTCGGGATTTCCAACGATACGGCCGGCTTCTCCGCCGAAAATATGGCGGCTTATTTTTTCCAATACCGCTTGTCCGGCCGTAGCGGTAAACGCCGTTACAAGCGCCCTGTGTCCCGCGACGGCGCTGTTCCTGTTCACCGTTTCGATGATTTCGTTTATCCGCAGATACGAGGGCCTGAAACTTTCTCCCCACTCGCTTACGCAGTGGGCTTCATCAATGACAATGTGGGCTATGTTCAGCGAGGGAAGTTCATTCAACACCGATTCTGTCAACAGCACCTCGGGATTTGCGATGATAAAACGGCTCTCCCCCTCCCGGAGGGATCTGAAGATCCGCTGCCGTTCTTCTCTATCCTGAGCCCCGCGGAGTATCACCGGGGCAAACCCTCTCTCCCGCAAACGCCTTTCCTGATCCGCCATGAGGGACAGTATGGGATAGATAACCAGGGTGGGGCCGGAGAGGATCATTGCCGGAAGCTGAAAACAGAGAGACTTCCCCGCCCCGGTGGGAAGGATCACTATCTGCTCTCCGGGGGCATCATCATCCGTGACAGCATCACTGTCACCGGCAGGAAGGGAATCCTGCAGGTTCGGCTGAGGAGCAGGAGAGGAACCATGCAGCGAAGCTTCCGGCACAGCTCCATCCTGCAGGTTCGGTTGGGGAACAGGGGCCGGATGTTCCGTCAAAGCGGCAGGCCAGGTGAGGGGAATGCCCCGCGACTGCGCCGCCTCAAGGATATTCGCAATCACGAGCCTCTGGTAGGGGAAAAGATAGGAAAGGCCGAATAACTCTTTTACCGCAAGGCTAAGGGGATCTTCAAGTTCCGTCATGGCCGCCTCCTATATAGAGTCTGTCTATAATGTAGACACTATATAGAGATAGCCATGACAGAAGAATAATCAAGCAAAAATGACAAACGTAACTGAATCTGTTCCAAAACTATATTTTAAGGCGGCTCAGCCTGGAACAGGCTTCTTCGACATCGGCCCGGTGTCCGAAGGCGCTGAAACGGATAAAACTTTCCCCCGCAGGGCCGAAGCCGGAACCGGGAGTTGTGACCACCTGACAGGTTTCCAGAATCTCGGCAAAGACATCCCAGCTCTTGCGGCCGGGGAAACAGGCCCAGATATAGGGGGAATTGTCCCCGCCTATGCAGGAGATCCCCAGGGCCTGTAATGCGCTGCGGATAAGCGCCGCGTTTCCCAGGTAAAAATCGGTGAGCTGCCGTACTTCCCTGAGGCCTTCGCTGTCCAGGGCCGCAAGACCACCGGCCTGGGCGATGTTGGAAGCGCCGTTGAAGATCGTACCGGCAATCCGGGCCCAGTCCGCGTTGACGCTTTCCCCGCCGGAATACTTGAGATCCCTGGGCACAACGGTCCAGCCGAGGCGTACCCCGGTAAAGCCCGCAGGTTTACTGAACGAGTTTACTTCGATGGCGCAGCTTTTACTTCCTTCGATTTCGTAGATCGATCTGGGCAATCCGTCATCCCGGATAAATTCACTGTAGGCCGCATCAAATATGATGATGCAGCCCTTCTCCCGTGCGGCCTGCACCAGCGACTCAAGTTGTTTCCGTGAGGCCACGGCCCCGGTAGGATTATTGGGAGAACAGAAATAGACAAGGGCGTCTGCGGGCAGCAGGGAAAGATCGGGAAAGTACCTGTTTTCCGCTGTGCAGGGAAGGTATACAATGCCGCCGTAACCCGTACCGTTCCAGGAAGAGGCCGCTCCGATAAGCACGGAACCGTCTACATAAACCGGATAGGAGGGATCCTGCACGGCAACTTTTGTCCCCGCGCCGAAGAGCAGCTGAAGCCTCCCGATGTCGCATTTGGCCCCGTCGGAGATAAAGATCTCCTCCGCAGTAAAGGTGTTCCGGTAAAAGACCGCGGAAATTTTTTCCCGGAGCGAAAGAAGTCCCTCGTCCTGGTAACCGGAATAGCCTTCTACCGTCCCAAGCCGCCTGGCGCCTTCAACAAGACCTTCATCAATGTGGGGCAGTATTGGTTCCGTGGTATTCCCCACTCCCAGACTGATGATCTTTGCATCAGGATGAGAGGCCGCAAATTCCCGTCTCCGTCTGGCAATTTCCGGGAAAAGGTAGCCTGCCTGAATATTGGCAATACAGATATTCCGCTTTAACATCTTGTTCTCCTATGGCGTGAAGCCCGTTTCATATTCGGTTTAACTCTTCATTCATTCGAATGAATGGGGAGAGCCCGGCAAAAAGTTTCTGGCTGCTTCCAGATCCACAGTCGCAAAGTAATCCGACAGTGTTTCTGCCCGTCTTATTTCCATTATTGCGCCGCCGGGACGAAGCAGCAGTTCTCCGCAGCGGAGCTTGCCGTTGTAGTTAAATCCCATGGCCCTGCCGTGGGCCCCGGCATCGTGAATCACCACAAAGTCGCCGGGAGAGCGGCCGTAATTTTCCGCGGCGGTTTCAATTTTGGGAAGTTTCCGCTGAACGGCGAACTTGTCGTTATTCTCGCAGAGGCTCCCAACCACATCATATATTTCCGTTGCGGGAACATGTTCCTTGCCGGGAATGGTGATATGATGATAGGCCCCGTACATTCCGGGCCGCATAAGGTCGGCCATGCAGGCATCCAGCCCTATGTATTCCCGGTAGATACTCTTCCTGTGGACGGCGCAGGCAACAAGCCAGCCGTAGGGACCGGTAATGGTTCTGCCCCATTCGGTACGGATACCCATGGGGTCAAGCCCCGCGGGTTTCAGAATTTCATCGTAGGCCTTCTTTATTCCCGCGGCGAGAACTTTGTAATCAACGGCTTCCTGTTCCGGCCTGTAGGGAATCCCCACGCCGCCGCCCAGGTTGATAAACTCAAGCCGCACTCCGGCCTTTTCCTTTACTTCTACCGCCAGATCAAAAAGCATCCGTGCGGTTTCAATATGGTAGGGAATGGACAATTCATTGCTGGCTACCATGGTGTGCAGGGCCAGCCGTTTGGCGCCCCCGGCTTTGAGAATTTTGAACGCTTCGATAATCTGTTCCCCGGTAAAACCGAATTTTGCCTCCTCAGGCTTCCCGATGATCGCGTTTCCTTCCTTGACAGGGCCGGGATTGTAGCGGCAGGAAACCAGGCCGGGTATCCCCGCGGTCTTTTCCAGAAACTCTATGTGGCTAAAGTCGTCGAGGTTGATCACCGCCCCAAGACCCCGGGCAAGGCGGTATTCTTCGGCGGGCGTTTCATTGGAGCTGAACATATTGTCTTCTCCCTTCATGCCCGCAATATCCGCCAGCACCAGTTCCGCATAACTTGAACAGTCCGACCCTATGCCTTCGGAGGCAAGAATCTTCAGGATAAAGGGATTGGGCAGAGCCTTTACCGCAAAGTGTTCCCTGTATGAAGGAAAAACCGAAAAAGCTTCCCTGATTGCCCGGACATTCTTCCGTATAGCAGCTTCATCGTAAACATAAAAAGGCGTAGGGTAACGCTTTACAATTTCTGTCAGTTGTTCCTTTGACAGGGGAAATGTTTTTTCCGCCATAAAACCATCCTTTAATTCAAAATTATCGTTATATCGAACAAGTTAAATAAAGTCTGTCTATAATATAGACACAAATGGACAGACACTAAATATACCCTTTGTACCGGAGGAGTTCCGCATTGAGAATACCGCCGCCAGCGGCTCCCCGGACTGTGTTGTGGGAGAGACCCACAAAACGAATGTCAAAAACATTGCAGGGCCGGAGCCTCCCCAGCGTTACCGCCATGGCCTTGCCGGAATTACGATCCTTGCGGGGTTGGGGCCTGTCCTTCTCTTCCCTGTAGATGATAGGCTCCGCGGGAGCCATGGGGAAAGATTCCCGCTGGGGCAGAGCCTTAAACTCTGTCCAAATCCGTTTAATCTCTTCCAGGGACGGTTTCTTTTCGCCGAATTCAAGGCTTACACACGCGGTATGCCCGTCCACGACAGGAACCCTGTTACAGTGAGCGCTCAGCTTTGGGTATTCGGCGTTCCTAAAACTCCCCCCCTCAATAGAGCCGAGGATCTTCAGGGGTTCCAGTTCGCTTTTCTCTTCCTCCCCGCCGATATAGGGAACAATGTTATCGATCATGTCGAGACTCGAAACACCGGGATAACCCGCGCCGGAAACCGCCTGCATGGTACTTACTATGAGGCGCTTCACCTCATAGCCTGCCCTGACAAGAGCATACACAGGAGTAGTGTAACTCTGTATGGAACAGTTCGGCTTGACGACAATAAAGCCCTTGTCCCAGCCGCGGTTTTTGCGCTGCGCAGGAATAATGTCCGCGTGATCGGGGTTTACTTCGGCAATAAGCATGGGTACATCCGGCTTCCAGCGGTTGGCGGAGGCATTGGAGATCACCGGGATGCCCGCGGCGGCATAGGCTTCCTCCAGAGATTGAATTTCCTCTTTTCCCATCTCCAGGGCGCTGAACACAAAGGCGCAGTTTCCCCGCTTTGCGGCGGCAAGGGTTTGGGAGATGTCGTTGGCGTCTCCAACAACAAGATCCGCCGCGCCCGCGGGAAGATCTCCCCCCGTGGCGGCCCAGCGCCCGGCCACAGCGTCACTGTATTTTTTACCCGCACTGCGGGGACTGGCCGCCGCATAACGGACTTCAAACCAGGGGTGATTGTTGAGCAGGGCAATGTACTGCTGCCCCACCATGCCGGTGGCGCCCAGGACGCCTACAGGAATCTTTGACATGATCGTACTCCATTGGAGTTGTCCGGAAACTTCAGTTTTCCGTCGAACCGAAGATTCGCCAACAACAAGTCTATTGTTTTTTCAGCAGACCCAGAGACACCATCTCTTTCCGCAGAATCTCTGTGTTTGCGGAAGACAGGGGGCCCAAGGGCAACCGGGCAGGCCCGGCGGGAAGACCGGCCATGTTCATAGCCGCCTTGATCGGCGCCGGATTGGTTTCGATGAAGGCAGCCTTCATAAAGGGAAGCAGTTCAAAATGAATGCGCCTGGCTTCGGTATAGTTCCCTTCAAGACACGCCTTTGTCAGGGCGGTAACTTTTGCGGGAAGCAGGTTACTGATAACAGAAACAGTACCATCGCCCCCCAGGGCGCAAAGCGGCAGGGTAAACGCATCATCCCCGCTCAGCACCCGGAAGGGATTGGAACTGTTACGCTTCATGGCAATGTTGGCAATCACATCCCCAATCTGGCCCATGTCCCCGCTGGATTCCTTGACGCCGGCAATGCCGGGAATCTCCGCAATTTTTCCCATGAGCGCCGCGGGAATGTTCCGTCCGGTACGGCCGGCAATGTTATAGACCACAACGGGAATACCCACGGCGGCAGCGGCTTCAAAATGGGCAACAAGCCCCGAATCGTTTGGTTTATTGTAATACGGAGTTACCACCAGCGCCGCATCGGCCCCCAGATCTTTTGCCCGTTTTGTATACTCAAGCATGGACTTTGTAGAGTTTGATCCCGTTCCGACAACAAGAGGAACCCTTCCCCCAACTTCCTTCACCGCAATACGGATAAGTTTCTCCTCTTCACTTTCCTCAAGAGTCGGGGTTTCTCCTGTCGTGCCAAGAGGCACAAGACCGTCAATACCCTCTTCAAGCTGAAACTGAATCAGACGGCGAAAACCGTCATAGTCCACTTCTCCGCCGTCCTTCATTGGTGTAACAAGAGCCGTAAAGGCTCCCCTCAGGATGAACATGTTAACCTTCTCTAATATCAAATTTTGGAACAACTGAGGCTGTTCCAAAAAAACCTGAGTTTTGGAACAAACTCAACCCAGCTTAACAAAATTACACATAAAAGTCACGTGCCCGGGACCCGGTCTATTTCATCACCTTGTTGATGAATGGATTCAGCATGGCATGGGAACTGGCCGCGTACATGGCCCGGAAGGGAATGTGTCCGCCTGTCTTCCAGGAAACGGAAGATCCGGTAATGTCCGCCACGGTAAAATCAAAGGTCTGACCCGCAATTTCAATCCCCGGATCGAGGACTTCGAGATCCTTCATGGACGCGCCGAGGACACCGAAGTCCAGCACGGCGCAGCGGCGCTTCCCGGATTTCCGCTTCGGCGCTTCGGTTCCCAGCGCGGTATGGCCCGGATTTTCAGGTTCGCTTACCAGTTTATCCCGGACTTCCACGATCTCGCCGTACAGGGTAAAGGCATCGTGACGGAATCCTTCGATGGGTTTTGCCGCGGAAGAATCATAGCCAAAGAAGATCCCCTCCCCCATTCTTAGTTCCGTAACAAGACCCCGAAGCGCTCCCGCTTCGATTAAAGGCCAGGACACCGTACCCCCAACCGAAACAAGAGGCTTCCCCGTTCTGCAGGGAATCCGTCCGGCGCAGCGGCTTAAAGCCTCAATACTTTCAAGATCGGGCATCTTTCCGGAAAGACAGGCGAAATTTACTGAAAGACCGGCGAATGGAACCTCAGGATACTTTTCGACCATTGCCGGAATTTCCTCAAGATAAAACCCGTCCCGCAGATCTCCCAACTCCGCAATCAACACGGTCCCGGGTCTCAAATTTTCAGGCAGCCTTGCGACCGCTTCAATCAGCGCCTCATCGGAAACAAAAACCCTGTCGGGCCGGGCGGACCGCGGAAGGGAAGGAATGGCAAGAATGTCGGCAAGCCGCGTCTTGATCAGAGACTTCGACAGTTTTCCTGCCGGATCCTGGGGAAGGGAAGCAAAACAGGCCATGTTTGAGTCCGCAATGGAACGGACTCCCGCTTCGTAAAGCAGGGCCGCGATGCGGGCATCGCTTAAGCAGAATTTGGTTACCACGGAAAGATCGATAGACTGCCTTTCGCAGCATTTCTGCACCTTTTCAAGATTTTCAAGAAAGGCTTCGCCTTTTATTTCAATATAAGCCATATACATCCGCCCTTAAATCCGGGCATTGAAACGTTCCTCGAGCACATCATCGAAGGTAAAGACTCCGTGCCGCCTTACACCGCTTCCCGCAAGCCATTCGGCGGAGATGAGAGCCCCGGCTGCAAGGCCTTCCCTGCTGCGGGCGCTATGCCTTATTTCGATACTGTCCGCGGAGGAATCAAAGATAAGGGAATGTTCCCCCGGTACGGCTCCCAGCCGCAGGCTTGCAAAGTGTAGTTCTTCGGGCCGGGGGGCTCTGTCCAGCATGTTCCACACCGGTTTTGTTTTCCGCTTTATCCGTTTAAGGATTCCTTCAACCAGAGTTTTTGCGGTACCGGAAGGACTGTCAAGCTTTTTGTTGTGGTGGGATTCAAAGCCGCCCAAATCGTATTCGGGGAAGGAGTCCATCAATTCAGAGGCATGCCAGCAGATCCGGTAAAAGAGATTAACACCCAGGGAAAAGTTGGAAGCCCAGAGAAGGCTGCTCCCCGCATTGTTCACCGCCGCGCTTACTTCCGCAAGCATCTGGCGCCAGCCGGTAGTCCCGGCAACAACAGGGATTCTGCGTTCCGCGAGGGCAATAATGTTTGCCGCAGCGGTATCGGGCCGGGTAAACTCAAGAGCGCAGTCTATATTGAGTCCGCTTCCGTCAAGATCGGCAATGTTTTTGACAAGAAGGGCGCCGGAACCGGTTTTATCCGATTCCGCAAAGGGATCAACCGCGGCGGCAAGCGTATGTCCCCGCGCGGAGGCAAGAGTCTCGATCATCCTTCCCATCTTTCCGTATCCGACAACGGCAATATTCATTCTATTTTCTCCCTTCAAAAAAATCATCGTGCAGGGCCCGCACAACCCCTGCGGCCTCACCGTCATTCACAATAAAACTGATATTCACCTTGCTGGCCCCCTGGCTAACCATCTGCACCTGCACCCCCAGAATTTCGCAGGTTCTGAAAGCGCGGGCGAGAATCTCGCTGGAACGGCGTACATTTCCAATAACCGTAACAATGGCCTTGCCGGCCTTTACTTCGACGCTCGCAATCCTGGAAAGATCCTTTTTCAGCGCGGTAAGGTTATGCACCGCATCCAGGGTTACGGAAATCGAAACTTCGCTCGTGGCAACCATGTCTACCGAAATCCCCTGACGGGAAAAGGCCGCAAAAACCTGTTCAAGAAAACCGTGCTGGCCGACCATTCTGGTAGAAACAATGTCTATCAACGTTACATTTTTCCGGGAAGTAATCGCCTGAATGGGATTGGTCTTCCTGTCAAGGGCAGGCGCAATACGGGTACCGGGCGCAGAAATATTGTAAGAATTTTTAACCAGCACCGGAGTGCCGGTTTTTATACAGGGCTGCATGGCTCTGGGGTGCAGAACCTGTGCGCCGAAGTAGGCCAGTTCCGAAGCCTCCTCGTATGTTACCTGCTCAACAGGTTTGGCATACTTGACGATCCTGGGATCGGCGGTGAGGATTCCGTCAACATCTTTCCAGACCTGCGCCTCATCGGCCCCGCAGGCCGCGGCAATCAGCGTGGCGGAAAGATCGGAACCTCCGCGGCCGAGCGTGGTAATGTTCCCGCCTGAATCCTTGGCAATAAAACCGGTCACCACAGGCAGTATGCCCTTTTCCGTGAGGGGCTTCAGAGCTTCCGGAATGAGACGCCAACATTCATCATCAAGTTCCGCGCCGCCGAAAGACGAATCGGATACAAAACCCGCGTCCCACGCATCCATCGCCAGAGCCTTTATATCAATTGAATTAAGATACGCCGCCGTAATCCGTACCGAAAGCCGCTCTCCAAAGGATACAAGATAATCCCTGGTACGCCCGGTAAGTTCCCGGATAAGGCGGATCCCCGTAAGGAGACTCTGCAGTTCTTCCAGAAGAGGCCAAATTTCTTCCCGGACTGTGGCGGGCAGTTCCAGTTCCGCAATGGTAGCAAGATGGAGACTTTCAATCTTGTCCATCGAAACATCGCCCTGCCTGAGCGCCTCATCCGCCGCTTCCAAAAGATGGTCGGTAGTATCACCCATGGCGGAAAGAACCAACACCGGTTTGCGGGCCAGTTCAGTCTTTACAATATCCGCCACATGCCGTATCCGTTCCGCATTTGCCACGGAACTGCCGCCGAATTTCATAACAATCATTTTGCTATCATAGCAGGAAGAGAGCGGAAACATAAGAGGACAGGCGCTACCGTGCTACCGTGCTACCGTGCTATCGTGCTACCGTGCTATCGCTGGCGGCCCGTCTGTGCTACACTCATTTCATGCAGCCACATTCTCTGGCAATCTACAAAAACCGCCCCGCGCTGGTAACCGAAACGGATGAGAAGATCCGCATTACAACACAGAACGGGGAAGATCTCCGCGTACGTCCCAAGGATCTGCAGCTTCTCCATCCCGGGCCCGCCAGCCTTTCGGAACTTGAAACCCTGCCGAAAGGGGATCTCAGGGGCGCGTGGGAACTTCTTCAGAGCGAAGCTTCTTTTACACTGAAAGAGATGGCGGAACTGGCCTTTGATGAATGGAGCCCCTGTTCGGCATGGGCGGCCTGGCTTAGCCTTCAGGAAGGCCTCTATTTTAAGGGAAGCGCCGATGCCGTCTGCTGCTGTTCCGCCGAGGAAATTGAAAAGAAAGAGGAGATGAAAAAACGTGAAGAACTGGAGAGCGGAGAGCGTGAGGCCTTCATCAACATGCTTAAGGACTCTCTTAAAAACAAGACGCCGCTTCCCGCCGCTATTGACAGGAAAACGGTGGAACGGCAGCTTGCCGATGTAGAAGCACTGGCGCTGGGTAAAAGCGAAAAGAGCCGGACGCTGAAAGAACTGGGCCGGGAAGAAAATCCTGAATGGGCACACGAAGTCCTCCTCGCATCGGGCCTCTGGACTCCTTTTGTGAATCCATATCCGGCACGCCTGGGCCTGGACCTAAGTTCCCCCGCCGCCCTTCCGCCGCCCCTCCCCGAAGAAGAACGGGTCGATCTCTCCGCCCTTCCCGCCTGGGCTGTTGACAATTCCTGGAGCGACGATCCCGATGATGCGCTTTCCTGGGATTTTTCCGGTACAAAAAAGATCCTCTGGGTGCATGTTGCCGATCCTGCCGCCTCCATCGGCCCTGAAGATCCCGCCGAAAGGGAGGCCCGTTCCCGCGGTTCCACACTCTACCTGCCCGAGGGAGTGTACCGCATGCTGGCAAAGGAAATTCTTCCCGTCTATGCACTTGGACTACAGAAAATCTCCCCCGCGCTTTCCTTCAAAATGACACTTGGGGAAGAGGGCGGCATTGAAGAAACAGAGATCTTCCCTTCCCTGGTAAAGGTAAAACGCATTGACTATGCGGAAGCCGACAGACTTGCTGCGGAAGACGAAAACTGGACGGCCCTCTTCCGCTGGGCCGGACAAAACGAAGAACGCCGCCTTGACACCGGCGCGGTACTCATAGACTTCCCCGAAGTTCACATCCATGCAGACATACCGGACAAAAAAATTTCCATTGAATCCATTCCTTCCCGCCGTTCCGCGGAAGTAATCCGGGAGTGCATGATCCTTGCCGGAGAAGGAGCGGCGGCATGGGCCCTGCGGCGGCAGATCCCCTTCCCCTATATCGGACAGGAAGAAGGCGGCGAATTCCCCCGCAAACGCCTGGAAGGACTTGCGGGCGCCTTTCAGATCCGCCGGCTCATGCGGCCCCGCAGCATCACTACCAAACCCCAGGTTCACTGGGGCCTGGGACTGGATCACTACAGCCAGGTAACCAGCCCGCTCCGCCGCTACACCGACCTTGCCGCACACCAGCAGATCCGGGCCTTTCTGCGGAAAGAGCCGCCCCTGACCGAAGAAAAGCTGGGCCGCCGCCTTGCCGAAGCGGAGATCTCCGCACAGGCAGCCGCCAAAGCGGAACGGGCCTCCAGACTCTACTGGACGGCAGTATATCTGTCGGAACAAACAGGCTCCTCCTGGGAGGGAATTGCCCTGGAAAAGAAAAGCGGCCCCGGTTCCCACTGGCTGGTTTATATCCCCGCCCTGGGCCTTGAAACTACATGCGCCCTCAACAGAAATACTGAGCCCAACGAAATTCTTGCGCTAAAACTCAGCCAGGTTCGCATCAGCAGCGCAAAGATTGTTTTTATTCAGGAATGAACCTCTTTCTTTTCTTGATTTATTTTGTAAATTATTACACTATAATATAAAAACATCTATTCATTATATTTTCCAATAGCATTACAGATGGCATTTACAACCTGTTTTGTGTCCTTTTTGATTGAAGATTCCCAAAACCTCAAAACATGCCACCCTTGTTTTTGTAAAATCTCGGTCACGTAAACATCTCGTTTCCTGTTCCTTTC
>JAITES010000198.1 GCA_031281925.1 Treponema sp.
CTCACGCTCAACCACTAACGCGTCTTCAAGTTTCCATTCACTCATTAACATATTTACCATCTCTGATCCGTGGGTTTCTAAAAACCCTTTCAGTATATTCTCCCCAAAACACCACCGTACCGCTTTGGTCATCGCCTGTTGGAGGCCATACCTGTAATAACAGGCGGTTTGGGGAGAATTTTTAGGGTGAGCGGCAGGATGAACGGAGTACCAGCTCCGCCGGTATGCGCTTTAGTTCCGCTCTTTCCTCTCCAGAAAGTCTCTTCAAAAGCAGCTCCGCGGCGGTTTTCCCGATAAGAACCGAATCCTGGCGCATGGTTGTAAGGGGCGGGCTGATATACTCTCCCAAAGGCTCGCCGTCAAAACCGATAATTGAAACATCCCGGGGGACACGGAGTCCGGCCTCATTCAGGGCCTTTATTGTACCATAGGCCAGGTTATCGCTTGTGGCAAAAATTGCGGTGAAGGTCTCTTTCCTCTCAAGTAGGCGCCGGGCCGCCTCATAGCCTCCGAGGGCCGACCAGAGTCCGGCTGTCTCAGTCAGCTCAGGGTTCTCCGTTATGCCGTTCCGTTCCAGGCAGTCCCGGTAGCCCTGAAAACGCTCATCCGATGCGGGGGACATCCAGGTCACAGGCCCGGCGATATACGCGATATGACGGTGCCCGAGATCTACAAGGTACTGTACCGCCGTAACAGCCCCCCCGTAATTGTCGGTGAGCGCCGTGCTGATGCCGGGAAGAAGGTCGTTGGTAGAAACACAGGGCAGGCGGCTTTTGAGGAGGCCCCTGTATTCTTCCTCGCCCGGGATTGCAAAGAGCAAAAAACCGTCGATGTTGCGGTAGCTTGCGGCGGTAAGAAAATCATGGGTGCCCCGGAGCATGAGAAGTTCATAGCCATGGGCTTCCATCACCTGCCGGGCTCCTCCAAGAATATTGTTGAAGATAGGGGGAATAAACACATCGGTCAGATAAATATCCTTGTTGATAATACCGATGAGGCGCGAACGCCTTGTGCTGAGCGCCCTGGCGGTTAAATTGGGCACATAGCCCATGTCCCTGGCCGCATCGAGAATCCGGCTGCGGGTAACGAGGCTCAGGGTTCCGGCGCCGTTGAGGGCCTTGGATACCGTCGGGGGGGAAAATCCGGTTTTTTTCGAAATATCATAGATGGTAACCAAACTTCTCCATAACTCCCTGAAAAAAAAGTTGTTTGACAGTCCCGATCTTACAACTTAGAATTTTATTTAGCAATCTATTGCCGAAGCGGAGTATAAAACCGCGAAGGAGGCGCAAAGCCTTGTATGTAAACAAAAGCGACTTTCTCCATGAATTCAGCAAGAACAGAGCCCTGTTTTTTATGGCTGCTCCTGCAGTATTACTGGTACTGGTGCTTCAATATCTTCCCATGGCAGGCCTCATTCTTGCTTTCAAGAATTATCGTTTTAATCTGGGTATCTTCGGCAGCCCCTGGTACGGTTTCAACAACTTCCGTTACCTCTTCCAGTCCGGGACGGGGCTTCTCATCACCAGAAATACTTTTCTCTACAATCTTTTCAATCTGCTCACTTCCCAAGCTCTGGCAATCATAGTGGCTGTTTTTATCTCCGAATTGCCGGGGAAGATCTACAAACGTTTCTGTCAGTCGGTGATCTTCCTCCCCTACTTCATTTCCTGGGTCATTGTGGGTACCTTTGTTTTTAATATTTTTAGTTTTGAAACGGGGGCCATGAACAGTATCCTCAAGTCCCTGGGGGCAGAGCCGGTGAATGTGTACAGCAAGCCAAATGTCTGGCCCATCATCATCGGTATCTTCAATGCGTGGAAATGGGTGGGTTACAATTCCATCATTTTTATCGCTTCCATCACCGCCGTAGACCCTGCATGTTTCGAGGCCGCCGATATTGACGGAGCCAACATCTTCCAGAAGATCTGGTACATAACCTTTCCCTCCATCAAACCCACCATCATCATTGTGCTGCTGCTCCACATGGGCCGGATTCTCCGGGGGGACTTCCAGATGTTCTACCAAATTGTCGGCAACAACGGACAGCTCTACAACGCGACCGATGTTATCGACACCTATGTGTTCCGCTCCCTGGTTTCCAATGCGAACCTGGGCATGACCGCCGCCGCCACCCTGTACCAGTCGGTACTCTGCTTCATCACGATCATGGTGGTAAACCAGATCGTAAAAAAAATTGATGCGGACTATTCGCTCTTTTAGACGGAGGTGAAAATGCGTGTCAGGACCCATTACAGAATCAGGAATACTGCCAGCACCAAAATTTTTAATGCCTCAGGCTGGATTATCATCACGATCATCACCACGGTGTGCCTCCTGCCCTTCATACTGCTGATCTCCGGTTCCTTCAGTTCCGATCAGGCGATCCGGTTTTACGGATACAGTATACTTCCCCGTGAATTTTCCCTTGAAGCCTACAACGTGGTCTTCAAGTACCCGGAAAAAGTGTTCCGGGCATACGGAGTAAGTATCTTTATTACCGTTACCGGAACATTGTGCGGGCTCTTTCTCCTTACCATGACGGCCTATGTGATCAGCCGCAAATCTTTCAAATACCGGAACATCATCTCGTTCTATTTCTACTTTACCACTCTTTTTAACGGCGGCATGGTTTGTACCTATATTTTTTACATACGCTACCTTCACCTCAAGGACAGCTTTCTGGCACTGATACTGCCGGGTATGTTCAACATTTTTTATCTTCTCATCATGAGGAGTTTTGTCGCCGCCATTCCCCAGGCTCTAATCGAGTCGGCAAAGATTGACGGGGCGGGAGAATTCAGGATCTTTGTCAGGATCATACTTCCCCTGCTGCCCTCGGGACTTGCTACCATCGGGCTTTTTATGGCTCTGGAGTACTGGAACGACTGGTACAACGCAATGCTCTACATCAACACAAACACCAAGTATCCCCTGCAGTACATGCTCTACGATCTCCAGATGCAGGCCCAGGCTCTGGCCCAGATCGCAAGCCAGGTCGGAATACGGGTAGAAAACCTGCCGACCAATTCACTTAAATTGGCAATGGCTGTAGTAGCCACGGGGCCGATAATCCTGCTCTATCCCTTTGTACAGAAGTACTTTATCAAAGGAGTAACCATAGGTTCGGTAAAAGGCTGATTTGCTTTCCGTACAGTCCTGTACGGAAGTATTACGGCTTGTACAGTGCCCGCTCCGGCGGACTGTAAACATCAGGAGGAATGTATGAGAAAAACACAGCTTTTCGGATTGGCAGTAATGATGTTGCTGATTCTGACACTGGTGCTCTCAGGCTGCGGTAACAAAGCCGCCGCTGGAGGAGGCGGTTCGGATGGACTTGACACATCCAAACAGGTAGAGCTTTCGCTCTATGTTATCGGCGTGGAGCCGCCCAAACAGGCTGAACTCTACGAAAACTTCAACAAGATTGCCCTGGAAAAAGTTAATGCAACACTCAAGGTTAACTGGATCGGCTGGGCGGAGTATCCCACCAAATACCCGGTACTCTTCTCATCAGGCGAGGCTTTCGACATGAGTTATGCGGCTACCTGGCTTAACTTTGCGGCTCTCGCCCAGAGGGGAGCCTTCCTGGAACTGGATGAGATGTGGCCCAAATATGCGCCCCAAAACTATGCGCGGCAGTCCAGGACCGCCATCGGGCAGGCTGCGGTGAACGGCCGCCTCTATGCCATCCCTACCCTGCAGGCCACCTACTCGGCATACGGCCCGGTTTACCGCGCCGACCTTGCCACCCCCTACGGCTGGGACGGCAAAATGGATAACTTTGAAGACCTTGAAAAATTCATGGAGATTGTTCATGCCAACAACCCCGGAATCGAGCCCTACCAGGTCTATCAGTCCGGTTCCGAAGCTGATGATAGCTTTATCTACCAGGACGGCATGTTTGCGATCAAGGGTTCTACCAACGACTTCTTCTTCTTCGATCCCAGGGAATCAAATCCAAAGCTCTTTACCTGGTGGGAATACGGCAGGGTGAATGAATTCCTTACCATGATGAAACGCTGGAACGACAAGGGCTTTATCTACAAGTCAGGCCTCTCCGATGCGGACAGCGAAAAATTCAGGAACGGCAAGAGCGCCATTTATTTCCACAACATCGACACCTATGAAAGCCAGTACAGGGATCATCCCCAGTGGGATGTCCGCTGGAACAACTTTGTGTCCGATGTTTCCAACATGAGCTTTACCCAGGATGCCCTGGTATTCCCCACCACCGCAAAGAACCCGGAACGGGCCCTGGCTCTCTATGAACTTATCACCAATGACGAGCAGGTGTTTCGGGCTTTCTTCTACGGTGTTGAAGGCAAGAGCTACGAGCTGGTAAACGAAGGCGGTCAGTACCAGATTAGAGGGATCAATGCCGACTATTATGGCTTCTCTAACCTCTGGGCCGCGAGGACAAACGAATTTGTTCTCCCCGTGGTCGGCGCTCCGCCCGATCTCAAGCAGCGGAAAGCCGCTTATGACGCATATATCAAGGACGGTGTCAAATCCCAGAAGTATCGATCCCTCGTAATCGACACCACTTCTGTGGAAACCGAATATTCGGCCTGCATCAGCGTACATCAACAGTACTGGTGGCCTCTGGAACTGGGCTATGTGGATATGGCTTCCGGTCTCAGGGACTACCAGGACAAGATGACTGCTGCGGGTATTGAAAAAGTCCGCGCCGCGCTGCAGAATCAGCTTGACGACTATGTGGCAAACTTCAAGTAAAAGGAAAAAACATGAAACTCATCATCAGTAATCCGGGACGTATACGCGAAGAGAGGCCCCTCTCCGCGGAAAAGAAAGGCGGACGGCCGGGGCCGGTAGTGGCCCTGTCGGACAAAACCGATCAGAGCATGCTCGGTTTCGGAGCGGCCCTTACCGAATCGGCCTGTGTCATGCTCCGCCGCATGGAAGAGGCCTCCAGGGAAGCCCTGCTTGAGGAGATCTACTCCCCACAGGAGAGCAACTTCTCTGTCGGCAGAATCTGTGTCGGCGCCAGCGATTATGCGGAAACGGTTTATGACTTTGCGCCTGTTCCGGATGATATGGAGATGCGCCACTTCGACGCATCCCACGATGATAAGCACATACTTCCCGTACTCCGTGCCGCACGGAAATACAATCCCGATCTTTTTCTTTACGCATCCCCCTGGTCTCCTCCCGGCTGGATGAAAACTTCAGGCCAGGCCCAGGGGGGCTGGATGCGGACAAAGTACATAAAGGCCTATGCCCTGTACTACCTTAAATTTCTGCAGCACTACGAAAAGGCAGGGCTGCGCATCAACGGCCTAACGCCCCAGAACGAAACCGAAACGGATCAGGTTTCCAGAATGCCCGCGTGCCTGTGGCATCCGGAACTTGAGATGATGTTCGCCCTGGAGATGCGCAGGCTTCTTGATGAAAACGGATTTAAGGATCTGAAGATTTGGCTTCTGGATCACAACTTGATTATGTGGCGGAGGCCCTGTTTCCAGATGAACGATCCTGAAGTAAAGGCAGCCTGCTCAGGCGTTGCATGGCACCCCTACGAGGGCCACCCGGAGATGATCAGCTGGTTCCGCGAACAGCACCCGGAATGTGAAAACCACTGGACCGAAGGAGGCGTGGTTCCCATCGAACTTGGCGCCGCAGGGAAAAAGTCTTCCATGGGGGATCTTGCCTCAGGCTTCCTCCAGGTACTCAATTCAGGCTGCCAGTCAATTACTGTCTGGAACCTGGCCCTCGACCCGGAAGGCTACCCGAATGTGGGGCCTTTCAACTGCAGGGGTACTGTGGAGATCGGCAGGGACGGCAAAACGGTGAAGCGCTCCGACGAGTTCCATGTGCTCCAGCACTTCTCCCGCTACATCAAACGGGGCGCCAAACGGATCATCCTGGATGAGTTGGCCCTTCCCCGGAACTTTGAGGCGGCTGCCTTCAAAAACCCTGACGGCTCCAGGGTAGTGCTCATCTCCAATACAGACACCTGGGATTCGGATCTCTGTATCCGTGACGGGGACAGAGACATTCCCCTTCATGTGCTGCGTGAATCGGTCAATACGGTGCTGCTGTAGGCAGGGCGCAGGATCACGTAATGTATCATCGTAAAATCTAACCGTAGCATTGACAGAAAGGCTCCTTATGGATAGCATGGTTTATAAGGAGATTCTGTGGCGAAAGAAGAAGCAATTGAAGTTGAAGGTGTTGTCAAAGAGGCCCTTCCAAACACCATGTTCCGGGTAGAATTGGACAACCAGAACGGTCACCTGATCCTGGCCCACCTTTCCGGCAAGATGCGCAAGCACTACATCCGCATCGTTCCGGGGGATCGTGTCCGCATCGCCCTTTCACCTTACGACCTGAGCCGGGGTCGTATCATTTACCGCGAGCGTTAAATACAGAACTGCCGTTCTATTTCAATAAAACCCATGTAGCGCCTGAACCGCCTTCGGCACTGCGGCTCTGTCCGCTTTCCCCGGCATAGGGGCAGCGTTCAATAAATTCCTGTACCGTCCTCTTCAGAACCGCCTCGCCGGAAGAATGATTCCCCTTTCCGTGGACGATCAGTACCTTGTCAAAAGTCTCCCGCCTGGAATTTTCAAAAAAAACTTCAAGCGCGGAAAGGGCATCGTCCCGTGAAAGCCCGTGGAGATCCAATGTTGCGTCCGCTTTTTTTATCCGTAGATAGCGGCGTTTTTTTGACTCCCGGGTTTTTTCCGCGTCTATTTCAGAATCCTTGTCGGTAACAGGATTCTGCATTTCCCATTTCCTGTATATGTCCCCAAAATCCATACTATCCTCAATCTCCCGCCGGCTGCACCTGAATACGCAGAGCCGGTCTTTCAAGAATATACCCTTCATGCCGGATCGAAAAGGCCTTCAGGGTAAAAACACCACTCTTCAGGGGAATGAACATGAAGCCTACGCTGAAGCTCCCGTCCTCCGCGTGTTTTTCTCCCAGGGTTTCAAGCACAGCCCCCGGCGGCGGAACAGGGCTGAGCAGGGAAAGGGGCGGCAGGGGGAGGGACGGATCCCAGCCTGAAAGTTCAAGAAAAAATTCGGCCCTTTGACCGGCGGCAAGACGCCCGGGGAGTTCCCGCCAGCGGAGAAGGGGCCGGTAGGCCCGGGCGCCCGAAGAAGAACCCTGAATATCGAGATTAATACTGTCTGTGCTGAGTGTAATTTCGGGAAGCAGGATGCCGATCTTCGGCACCGTGATCCGCCGTCCTTCAAAGCCGGGAGCAATGGTAAAACGGTATTCAAAAACCGTCCAGCGTTCCTTTTTTTCGCCCTCAAGGCTTACCCCTGTCCTCAGCTCTTCCTGAATCAGGGCAGCGGGAAAGGGTGGATGCTCCAGGTGCACATCCTGTGGGTAGGGATACTGCAGCAGGATCCGCAGATGCCAGGAATCCCCGCTCCGTACTTCCCCGGGGAAGGTTTCCGTCAGGATTTGGAGATCCTGGGCATTCGGAAAAGCCGGGAACAGCAAAACAAATAACAGAATTAAAACCCCGTTCCGCCTAATAATCCGCTCCTTCTTCTTCGCCTTCCCCGTCCCATTCCCGGCTCCGCCACTTTTCCTGTTCCTTTTCCCGCAGATAATCAAAGAAGGCCCTGGCGCCCGAATCTTCCGCAGCATCTCTGCCGGCGTCCTGCGCCGCACCGGAATTTTCTTCCGCCAGGGAACGGAGGCTTAATTCCAGATTTCTTTTGGCCTCAAAGCGGGAAGGATCCGCCTCCAGGGCTTTACGGAAAGCGGAAGCCGCCTCCGCATAATCGCCTTCGGCAAAACGGGCAACGCCGGTATTGTACGCGTTTCTGTAACGAAGCTCCGTGTGTGTGTCCGGTTGTGTTTCCTTTTCTACCAGGGCAAACTGCTCCAGCGCGTCTTCGGTATCATTCATGTTGAGATACGCAGTTCCTATGCCGTATTGGGCATAGGGAGAAGCCCTTTCATGACTCAGCGCCCGCGTGAAGGCCGACACGGCTTCTTCGTTCATGCCCCGGCCGGAATAGAAATTCCCTTCCATGATGAGGAGCCCGCCCCGGACGGCATCGCAGGAACCAAGCAGAAAGAGGGAAACAACGGAAACGGCTGCGCGGGCTGCAATTCTTCTTCCGGACACGGTATTTTTTCTGCCGCTCAGGGCAAATTTTGAAACGGCAAAAAACAATAGGGCCGCCAGGACAAAGAGCTGCCAGCGGGGCTGTTTTTCCCTTCTTTCGGAAATCTGGGTTTTCTCCCCTTTCTCCATAAGCCAGCGCAGAAGTTCTGTTTCCCCCGCCTCCTCATTTCCGTTTATATACATGCCGCCGGTATCCATTGCCGTCTTTTGCAGCAGATCTCTCCTGAGCCGGCTGATTACCTTTCCGTTTTCTCCGTCGTTTACTTCAATCCCCTCCTCGCTTCCCAGACCCAGGGCGGCAATATGCACCCCCGACAGGAACGCCCTGTTTCCCGCTTCGGCAAGGGAGCCTGTAAGTTCCTCCCCGTCGGAGAGGAGCAGTATCACCGGGAAACCCGGCGAAGAAGGCATAAAGGAACGGAGCGCGGCATCAACAAGGTTTTCAAGGTTGGTGCCCCTTCCGCTTATGGAGGCTGGACTCAGGGAATCGAGAAACGATAAGACAGCCTCGGTGTCGGAACTGAGGGGGATGACAGACATTCCCCTGCCCTTGCCGATGACCACACCGAAACGCCGGTTTTCCAGAACGGGGAGAATCTCCCGCAGTATGTCCAGGCCTTTTTCAAGACGGCTTTTCTCTCCCTTGTCCATGTCGCGGCCTTCCATGCTTTTGGAAAGATCCACCGCTATGATACAGTCAAGCCCGTGGCGGATTTCCCTCAGCCCCCGGTAGCCCCAATGCGGCTCCGCCAGCGCAATAAAAATGCAGGCGGCAGACAGGAGGCCGCATATTCCGGAAAGAAAAAAGGCCCGGGAAGGATACCAGCGAAGGGAAGAAAGAAAACCCCGCCGGAAGAGAAGGACAAAGGCAAACAGAATCAGTGCGCTTACAAGAAAGGGTCTCTGGAGGGGCCTTACCCTGATCCGTGTGGCGGAACGGCGGACAACCATTTCCCGTTCGTCAAGCTGGGCAAAGGCATTCTTTAGTGTTTCTGCGGAAGATGCGTTGATGTAGTAACCCCCGCCCGCGGCGGCAAGACTTTTTAGGCTTGTATCATCAAAGCGCGAAAGAAAAGTTCCGGTACGGCGCATACGTGTAGCAGGATCAACATAGTCTATGGGTACTTCTCCTGCGGAACCCACGGCAATAACCCAGAGGCTCACCCCCATCTCCTGCAGAAAAGCCGCTGCGGTTTCAGGATGAATGGAACCGGCATTGTTTTCTCCGTCGGTGATGAGGACTGTAACACGGCGGGACGCCTTCGATCCGGAAAGATGGAGGCTTGCCAGAGAAAGGCCCATTCCCAATGCGGTACCGTCCCCCAATTCTCCAATCTGCAGTCCGTCCAGGCCGGCAAAGAAACTCTCCCTGTCTGTGGTAGGAGGACACACAAGAGCGGCTTCATCGCCCACTGCCGCAAGTCCTATTGCATCGGAGGCTCTGGAAAGGGCAAAGCTCCGTACCAGTTCCCGCGCGGCATCAAGTCTGCGGCCCTTCATGTCGAGGCCCGCCATGCTGGGGCTTATGTCCAGCACAAAGATAATGTCGGCCCCCCGGTCAAGCCAGAGTGTTTCCCTCTCCCTCATTTCGGGGCCCGCTGCGGCAATGCAGAGAAGCAGAACCGCCGCCGCCTCAAGAATGCCGAGGATCTTCATCAGAATCCCTGCCCGGAAAGGCGGCTTGAAGGAAGCGCCGCCGGGAGAGCCGAGCGGCAGGTAAAGACAAAAGGGTTTACGGAAACGGAAAAATACAAGCAGGGCCGCCGCCGCAGAGATGAGGACAAGAAGCAGAAGGAGAGGCCGGGAAAAACCGAAATTCACCGCCTCCCCCTTTCCGCCCGATCCAGCGCCAGAGCGGTTTCCAGAACTTCGTTTGCAATGGCAAGAGCTTCTTCCCGTCCCGGAGGAAGAACGCCGTAACTGAGTGTTTCCCAGCGATCAAAAAGGGAAGAGAGACTCCGGCCTTCAAGAACCGGGGGAACTTCCTCTTCCCGGTGAAGGAGGCTGAGTGACAGAAACTCTGCTGCGGCCATGGCCCGGCAGTCAAGGCCGGAGAGGTAAGCCAGCCAGGAACGGAATTCCGCGGAAAGGGCGGAGAGCGCGGTCCTGTATCTGTCTTCTCCTTCCCCGGATCCGATTTCCCTTTCTGTTCTCCGGGCAATCCGTATCATGGCGCCGCAGAGACGGCGGCGTTTCCAGTACCGCAAAAAATCCGAAAAAGCCTGCCTTCCCCAGAGTTTGAGGGCCAGCAGGGAAAGCGCAAAAAGAACCAGCACGGCAATGGCGCCGTACACAAGGAGAAAGGTACCCGGCATGGTCATTGTTTCTGCGGGGCCGGACAGAATCGTATCGTTTCCTTTTAATATTGACGCAATATCTACCGAAAGATTCCTGAACGGAATTTCCCCCGATCCGGGAGACACAATCAAAAGACTTTCCCCGTTTCTCTTCAAATCAAAATCGGGAATTTCGATTCTTCCCGCGGCATAGGCGCTGAACTCAAGACGGAGTTCCCAGATGTCCCCGTGCTTTTCCATCCTGAGGGCGTGAAGCTTCAGAGGCAGCCCCTCCCATTCGGGAAGGGCTATCGGCGCCCCGGCCATTCTTGGCAGAAGTTCTGTTGACAGTGATTCTACGGATGCAGGAAGCGCCGCCAGTATTGCCCGGTCTCCCACATAAACGGTTTTTGGAATCTGCCAGACTTCGCTCCGGGCAAAGAGAAGAAACACCCCGGAAAAGAAAAACACGAAAAAAAATATCAACCGAAAACTTCGATTCGTGTCCGGTATAATCTTTAAGCCCGGCTTCATTTCTTCTTCCTTTCGCTAAAAAAACGGAAGAGGACTCCGGCGGCGTCATCGGAGACTGAAAGATTCAGAAAGGAAGCGCCTGCCCTGCGGCACTGGGCTTCCCAGTAGTTCTGCCGTTCCCTGTGCCATTCCTGCCAGGCCTTCCTGAATGCCGGGGAATGCGGCAATGCATGAAGGCGGTAAGAGGTCTCAGGATCCTGCAGGGGAAGAATCCCCCAGGGGGGAATTTCCCTGTTATGCGGGCTTGAGATCCTCACGGCGATAAGATCGTGCCCGCGGGAAAGGGAAAAAAATTCAGACTCCCAGCCTGCCGCATAAAAGTCCGAAATGATCACAACAAGACTTCTGCGTTTAAGAAGCCTCCCGGCTCCCGTGAGGGCCGCTTCCAGGTTGCTTCCCCTGTCCCCGGCTTCAGCGTCTCTCTTTTCTCCTTCTTCAGCTTCGTTGAGGCCGTTTCCCAGAATGGCCATGATGTGCCCCCTCCCCTTCCGGGGATAGAAAACCCGGCGGATTCCCTTATCAAAGAAAAGCGCCCCCACCCGCTGGCCTGTCCGGGATGCGGAAAAGGCAATCAGGGCCGCGGCCAGCAGACCCTGTTCATAGGGCTTCAACTGTCCCGAATATACGCCCGGCCTTGCAAGACTTGAATACATGGAAGGAGAAACATCAAGAAGAATGAAAACGCTCATCTCCTTTTCTTCCCGGTACATCTTTACAAAAGGCGCCCCGAAACGGGCACTGGCATTCCAGTCCACCGAACGGATATCATCCCCCGCCTGATAATGCCTCACCTCATCAAATTCGATACCCTGACCCTTGAAAACAGAACCGTAGTCCCCAGCGAGGATCTCCTCGGCCAGGCCCCTGGCATGGAGGGGAAAGAGGGCGATTTTACTAAACAGTTCAGCCCGGTTCATATATTGATTATCCCAGAGGAATCGGTACATGGGCGAGAATACGGGAGATTACACCGTCCGCGTTGATGCCTTCCGCTTCCGCCTCGTAGGAGAGAACCAGCCGGTGCCGCAATACCATGGGGGCAAGGGCCTTTATGTCTCCGGGGCTCACAAAATCCCGGCCTTCAAGGGAAGCCTTAATCCGTGCAAGCCGGGAAAGCGCAATGGATGCACGGGGAGAAGCCCCAAAGGAGATGTACTTGTACTGCCGGGTGGCCGCGACTATGGAGACGATATACTGAAGCATCTTTTCGTCGATTTTTACCTCGTCCGCGGAGAAACGGAAGGAGGCAAGCGCTTCCCGGTCAAGAACAGGCCGCAGAGACTCCACACTCCCCATCCGGGCCGAAAGAGAGGGAGAAGCGGCGACAATGGCCAGTTCCTCATCCCCGTTGGGGTAGGAAAGGGAAAGCTTGATAAGGAAACGATCCAGCTCGGCCTCGGGAAGCTGGTAGGTTCCTTCAAAATCTATGGGGTTCTCGGTTGCCAGTACAAAGAAGGGATCGGGCAGTTGATGAGTCTCCTCCCCGATGGTTACCTGCCGTTCCTCCATGGCTTCAAGCAGGGCGGACTGAACCTTGGCCGGAGAACGGTTTATCTCGTCGGCCAGAATCACATTGGCAAAGACCGGCCCCTTTCGCACCGAAAAACTCCCCCCGCCTGAGGCATGGGCAGGCTCCCAGATCAGGGTGCCTGTAAGGTCTGCGGGGAGGAGATCCGGGGTAAACTGAATACGTTTGAAGGAAAGCCCGGTAATCTCGGCAAGGCTCTTTACCGCCAGCGTCTTTGCCAGGCCCGGCACCCCCTCCAGAAGCACATGGCCCCCGGCAATGAGGGCCATGAGAAGGGAATCCACCATATCCTTCTGCCCTACAATGCGTTTTGCCATCTCCCTGCGGTAAGATGCAAGCAATTCTTCGCAATTCATACTTCAATTTTAGCCGGATTTACGAAAAAGGGAAACAAGCGGATACCGGTTTCTTGACATATAATGCCTTTTGGAAGAAAATGCTCCATCACAGTAGAGCCGCCGTATGGCGGAAAATAGAATAGAGTTGTTTGGGCCCCGCGGCCCGGAGAGACACATGAACCCCCTTGCTGACGAACTCAACCAGGTTCTGGAAGGAAGCATCGCAGGCCGGATGCTTTCAAATTTAGGCCGGCGTTTTTATTTTCCCAAAGGCATCATTGCCCAGTCCGCGGAAGCCAAAAAAACCGCCTATTTTGCCAACGGTACCATCGGCATGGCCTATAACAAGGGAAAGCCCCTGATTCTTTCCGCCATTGCGGATAACATGTCCACCCTCACCCCGGAACAATCGGTCGCCTATGCCCCCACGGCCGGGGTGGAAGAGGCCCGCAGGATCTGGAAGGATCTCATTCTCCAAAAAAATCCCTCACTCCGGAGTGAGCGGATAAGCCTCCCCGTGGTAGTTGCCGGCCTTACCGCAGGACTTTCCTGTATTGCCGACATGTTTATCAGCAAAGGCACCACGATCCTGGCAAGCGATCCATGCTGGGACAACTACGGCCTCATCTTCAATATCCGCCGGGGAGCGGAACTCCGGGGGATCTCCTTCTTCAGCACGGGGCCGGGTCTCGATATGGAGGCTATTTCCGCGGCGGTAAAGGACGAGGCCGCCCGGACAGGGGTAGTCCGCATCGTTCTCAACTTCCCCAATAACCCTTCAGGCTACTCTCCCACCAGGGACGAAGAGGAAGCCTTTGTCAGTCTCCTTGAGGAAATGGCGGAAGGCGGAGCGGATGTGCTGGTGATCTGCGACGACGCCTATTTCGGGCTTTTTTACGAAGAAAACATCAGCAAGGAGAGCCTCTTTGTCCGTTTCGCGGACCTCCATGAGCGGATTCTGGCAGTCAAGGTAGACGGCCCCATCAAGGAGGACTATGTCTGGGGGCTCAGAATGGGTTTCCTCACTTTCGGCAGCAGGGGTCTCAACCAGCTTCACTACGATGCCCTGATCAGAAAACTCATGGGGGCGATCCGGTCTTCCGTCTCCTGCGCCAACACTTCCGCGCAGTACCTCATGCTTAAGGCCATGGAGGACTACCGTACTCCGGGAGAAAAGAAACAGTACCGGGATCTGCTTCAGCGCCGCTACAGTATTGTCAAGAATGCGGTAAAATCCAGGGGAAATCACCCGGTTTTGAAGGTTCTGCCCTTCAACTCAGGCTACTTTATGTGTTTCCGCTGTACCGGGGTCGATGCGGAAAGCCTCAGGCAGGAACTGCTCTACAAACACGGCATAGGAACGGTTTCCCTGGGAGACAACTATCTCCGCATCGCCTTCTCCAGCATTGGGGAAGAAGATATTCCCAAAGTATACGATACGATTTACGCTGTGGCGGATGAACTGGCGGAAAATAACGACGAATAGCTTCCGGATGAAGATACCCGGGACAAGCCCCTGAGTATCTTCGTTCTATAAGGTATGGTGGGTATGAACCCCGCCTGCGAATCAGTTGCCGACAAGCATGCGGCCGATGTCGGAAAGTTCGGGCATCTGCAGATAGAGGGGGCGGCGGCCTTTGGCTTCAGCCTTATCGAGTTCGGTGAGGCTTACGTAGAGTTCGTTTATGAGATCCGCAAAAAGCTGCAGGTTGGAACTGAAATTGTTCACCGCCATGTCCCGCAATACCCTCTCCTGGCCGGAAGAACTGCCTCCAAGCCGGTTCCGCAGTGTAGGCACCAGTTCCCGCCGGGTCAGGGCCACAAAGCGGGCCGCGGCGGCAATCTGCCGGTAGAGTTCATCCAGAATAAAGCCCTCATAACGGTACTGTTCACTTTTTTCGGTAAGAACCTCAAGAAGATCCCATGACTGCTTCTCAAAGGGAAGCTGCAACAGCGCTGGCCGGATAAACCGGTTTGAGATATTACTCTTGTAATGCTCTCCCAGCCGTTCAATCAGTCTGAGGACTTGGGCATCTCGTACTTGCATTTCTTTAATCATACTCAGGCCGTGCAGGATTGACAAGCGCAGAAGACCATCAATAGGATGAAATATGCAAAAAAAACCGTCGGGCCTCCGTTTCTTTTTCATCCTCCTGCTTATAAGCCTTCCCTTTCTTTACTCCTGTATGCAGGAAAAAAGTACCGCCGTACTGTGGACGGACCAGAGCGATTTTGCCCTCTATTCTGAATTTTTCAATGCGTCTCAGGATGAGTACAAGATAGAGATCCGTTATTTTGAATCTCCTGCCCGTGAACTTGTCGTAATGAACGGTAACAAGCAGCATGAATACCCCGACATTGTAGCGGGAAGCTGGCTTAAAAGTACCTCTACCCGGACTCTATTCCGGCCTCTGGACTCTTTTCTCCGGGAAGGAGACATCCCGCCGGAAAACTTCTATGCCCCGCTTCTGGCCCTGGGAAAGATTGAGGGCAAACAGTACCTTCTCCCCGTCTCCTTCAATATGCCCGCCCTGATCTTTACCAGAGAAGAGGAACAAAAACTATCCAATCCTTTCACCATTGATTTTGAAGAAGCCCGCAGGCTCGGCATGGCCTATAACCAGCAGCGGAACGGCGTTTTTACCCGGATAGGTTTCTCTCCTGCCTGGGACGATGAATTTCTGTTTATCACCGCCGATCTCTTCAACACCGGTTTCCGGGAAGCAGCGCCTCTGGCGTGGGACAATACCGCTCTGGAACAGGCAATGGTCTATGTCCGTAACTGGATTGAAGAAGTTAATTCGGGCTTCCAGGCGGAAGACGATTTTGTCTTTAAATATTTTTATGAACCGCTTCACCGCCTTGTCTCGCAGGGCCGTATCCTCTTTGCCTACATGAATTCGGCAGCCATCTTTACCCTGGCGCCGGAACGGCGGCAAGGCCTGGGCTTCCGCTGGATTTCCGAAAACGACTCGATCCCCCTGATCGAAGGTTCCGTATACTACGGCATCCCCAAGGGAGGAAAGGCCGGAAAAGCGGCGGCGGCCTTTACCCGCTGGTTTTTCAATCAGGAAACCCAGCGGCAGATGCTGGAACGCAGCCGGGACTTCAGGCTCCTGGAAACCTCTTTCGGGATTGCCGGGGGCTTTTCCGCCATGAGGCCGGTTACCGAGCAGATCTTCCCCCTTTTCTACCCCAGCCTCCTCGGCCACCTGCCTCCGGGGGACTTCTTCTCGCCTCCCAATATCCTTCCCCTCAACTGGACACGCCTTAAAGAGAAGGTGATCCTCCCCTACCTCCACGAACGAATCCGCCAGGATAGCCGGGAAGACATCCGCCCCCTGGAACGCCGTATCAGTGAATGGAACAGGATTAATAGAGAATAGGGTTTCAAAATACGGGCTGTTTAACGTGGCGTAACACGGCCGCCGTCAGGCTATGGCGGCGCCGAAACCGCGGGCTGCCGGCCCTTTACTCAGCGAATACCGGCCCCAGCGGTATTTCGAGACCCGGCAGTATATCCGACAGGGCGGTGTCTCCGGCATTGTAGACACGAAAGGCCAGTTTGCCTTCCTGGAAGCAGTGGACATGGATGACCTTTTCCTCCGGAGAGACCACCCAATATTCCCGCACGCCGGCCTTCTGGTAGAGGCTGATTTTCCGGTCCATTTCCATCACCGTGTTGGAGGGTGAGAGTATCTCCACCACCAGATCCGGGGCGCCCCGGCATCCTTCGGGCCCCCGTTTCTTTTCATCGCAGATCACCGTCAGATCCGGCTGAACCACTGTATCGTCACTTTCATCTTCATTGTAAAACAGCCGTACATCGAACGGGGCGGGATATACTTTACAGGGTTTCCCCTGAAGGAAATTATAGAAGTTTGCCGCTAAAGCCACCAGAATTGACTGGTGATACGCACTGGGAGCCGACATGGCATAGGAAACACCGTAGATGAGTTCATACCGCTCCCCTTCCTTGAGGTCCCATTCCCGATAGTCCTTGTAAGTCCAAAACCGATCTTCCTTTACCAGCGCATCCGACACCTGATCCTCCGTTTGCCGTATTATTCCAAATATAGACCTTGTACGTTCCTTCGGCAAGCGCTGCAAGGCGGCGGCGCTGCAAAGAAACAGGATTTATTGAACAGGAGTTAATTCTCGTGCTTCTTGTTTTTGTCAGGCGGAAAGGCTCACGAGGCTCCCCGGAGCCATGAGGGGTGAGGCGGATTGGGCGGCGTAGGGAATCGCCTGGGCCGCAGCCTGGGCAGCCTTGATCTGGCTTTCATAATGATTGATAAGGGAGTCAAGCCGCTTGTCGGCGCTTTCTCCGTCTTCCCCGAAGAAAGGCTTGGGCTGCTGTTTAAGCCTTGAAAGATTCTCTATAAGGGCGTCCAGGATCTTGAGTTTGTTGATGGTAAGGCCCCGGACTCCTTCGGGAGCGGGAACTCCGGAAACATGGCGGAAGTGGGAGTAGATGTACTGTGAGGGGCTTACAGGCAGAGACATACGTCCCCCCCTGTAGGCCGAAATCGCAAATCCCATGCTGGGTAAAGCAGTTATCCTCATTTCATAATCCCTTATTTCATATATCGGAATATTAAAAATGAAGAATTAGGGTATAAGCCATCTTTTTATCAGTGGATCTTCTCTTTGATTTTTACTATAATTGGTCAATAAAGATAAAATTTATGTCCCAATTAGCGGCAAGGAGTAAAAATGAAAGTATCTGAACTGAAACATGCAGGTCTTAAAAAATGGGTTGAAGAGGCTGTTGCCCTCATGAGCCCGGATTCTGTGGAAATTTGTGACGGCAGCCAGGCTGAATACGACAAAATGATCAAGATCACTCTGGATGCGGGGCTTGCTACCCCCCTCAAGCAGCGGCCCAACAGTTTTCTCTTCCGCTCCGATCCTTCCGATGTGGCCCGGGTGGAAAACCGCACCTACATTGCCAGTCAGAGCCAGGACGACGCAGGTCCCACCAATAACTGGATCGATCCTGCGGAACTGAAAAAGACCATGAGCGATCTCTACAAGAACAGCATGAAGGGCCGTACCATGTATGTGATCCCCTTCTCCATGGGGCCTGTGGGCTCTGACATAGCCAAGATCGGCGTCGAAATCACCGACAGCCCCTATGTAGTAGCCAACATGCATATCATGACCAGGGTGGGAACCAGGGTTCTGGATGTCCTGGGAAGCGACGGCTTCTATGTACCCTGTTACCACTCCGTAGGCAAACCCCTGGCCGCGGGTGAAAAGGACAACGGAAAATGGCCCTGCGCCCCCATGGAGCACAAGTACATCAGCCACTTCCCCGAAACGAGGGAAATTTGGTCCTACGGCTCAGGCTACGGCGGAAACGCGCTGCTCGGCAAGAAGTGCCTGGCACTCCGCATCGCCAGCGTGCTGGCCCGGGACGAAGGCTGGCTTGCCGAACACATGCTCATCCTCAAGATCACCAGCCCCTCCGGGGAAGTAAAGTACATTACCGGCGCCTTTCCCTCGGCCTGCGGCAAGACGAACCTCGCCATGCTCATCCCCACCCTGCCGGGCTGGAAGGTCCAGACCGTGGGCGACGACATCGCCTGGATGAAGTTCGGCGCGGACGGCCGGCTCTACGCCATCAACCCCGAAGCGGGCTTCTTCGGCGTCGCCCCCGGTACCAATAACGAATCCAACTTTAACGCCATGGAATCGATCAAGAAGAACACCATCTTTACCAACTGCGGCCTTACCGAAGACGGCGATATCTGGTGGGAGATGATAGGCCACGGCGCTCCGGGCAAGGAGATCATCGACTGGAAGGGGAACAAGAAACCCGCTCCCCAGACGGACAAGAGCCCCAAGGGTGAGGAAATCGCCCACCCCAACGCCCGGTTCACCGCGCCGGCACGGCAGTGCCCGGTTATCGCCCCGGAGTGGGAAGATCCCAAGGGTGTGCCGATCAGCGC
>JAITES010000215.1 GCA_031281925.1 Treponema sp.
TATAAAAGTTTAGCGTCGCCGAAAAGGCAGGATCGGTAGGGCCGGCAAAAAAATTGAGACAGCCGTCGTTTCCCAGAAGACGGTCGCCCATTTCCACTACCGGCTTTACCGGCGCAAAGGCAAAGACATCGTCAAAAGACTTTCCGCCGTTCAGCCCCTTAAGATGAGCAACAGGATCGCCTAAATCTTTTGTGTTTACATATTTCAGGGTGACGCCGTGTTTTGCGGCCTCCTCAGGACTGAATATGGATGCGGCCCGCTTGAGACGTGCATCGTCAATATCGGTAACCACAAGAAGATGGGGCTTCCGTGGATTGTGGACAGCATAATCTATGGCGCCAAGACCCATGGGCCCTGCCGCGGCAAGCAGAATCATTGCGCCTTTTTCCCTTATCCCCATTTCATGAATATATGAGCCGTTGGTTGCGTGGTACTGGGCATGAAACGCGCCGACAATGCAGGAAATTGGTTCGGCAAGGGAGCCGAGGTAGAACGCGTCGGCCCTGTATTCCAGAAGACAACCCATCTTCATCACTTCCGCGGGAATGATAATGTAGGTAGCGTCTCCGCCGATAAAGGAATATGAATAACCGGGAGACCAGAGCGTAGGCCTGCCGTCTGGGCCGGGATAGTTAAGGGCCGGTTGAATGGCAAACTTGTCGCCTGAGCGGAATTTCTCTTTCCATGCGGCGCCCACCTCCACCAGTTCTCCGCAGAACTCGTGCCCGACAATGATCGGATTTGTGGAAAGATCCGCCCGTACCCGTTTGTGGGCATTTCCCTGCATCGCAAGCTTGTGACTTGACATGCAGATTGAATCCGACACTATCCTTGCAAGAATCTCGTCATCCTTTATGGGCGGCAGCTCAAATTCTTCAAGCCTTAAATCATTCTCTCCATAGATCCGTACCGCTTTTGTTTTCATCATTAACTCCTATAAAGAGCGGCGGTTTCGCCGCTTATGTAAATCGAAAATTAACACGAAGTGTTAATTATAACTCCTATACTGTAATTTTAATGCAGCATCACCTGCCCGCCTGTTACCGGCAGGGCCTGCCCTGTTTCATATATCTGTTCCACAAGGTACATAAGCGCCCGGATAACATCGGGACCGGTACAACCTCTGCCCATGGGAACCTTGGCCTCGTAAAAAGCCTTTACATCGGCCACCGTTTTTGCCCCCGGTACCTTTCCTGCGTTGAGATACTGCACAAAAAGTCCCTTCTGGGGATCGGACCAGAGGGGCCCGTCAAAAAAATTGCCGGGACAGATGGCGTTTACCTTTATGTTGTATTCCACCAGTTCCAGGGCAAAGCTCTGTACCAGTCCTATGCCGCCGAATTTGCCTCCCGCATAAGAGCCGTTTTTGTTTGAACCTTCAAGGCCCGACTTTGAATTGATCTGAATGATGTCGGTATGCCAGGAAGGGGCGCTCCTGTGCTGTACGCTCATGAGCCTTCCGCAGTGTTTGCTGACCATGGCAAAGGCCACATAGTTGACATCGGTAACAAATTTGAAGGAAGTCATGTCCTGCTCAAGGATGGCGGAGGCCCGCAGCACTCCTGCGTTACTGATACAGAGATCGAGTCCTCCCGCGGTCCCGGCAACAAAATTCACCATCCTTTCAACCGATTCTTCATCGCTTACATTCACTTCTACGGGGAAGGCCACGGTTTTTCCGTATTCTCCGTTGAGCCCGGAGGCCAGGGCCTCAGCTCCCTTCATGTTGAGATCCGCAATAAAAACCAGGGCTCCGGCGGCGCAGAGCCCCCGGACTATTTCCTCGCCGAAACCCTGCGCGCCTCCTGTCACCAGCGCAATCCGGCCCCTTACCGCATCATCCCTGTTTCTTTTCCCCGCCGCGGCCCTTATGCCTGCGGCATCCGGACAGTCTTTCTGTTCATTGCGTTTTATTTTTTCGATGCCTTCGAAATCTTCGGCGGCGCAGAAATAGTATTCCTCCCCCGCCCAGCGGACCAGCCAGCGAAGAGGAATTTCACTGTCATTCCTGCATGTTTCAAGGGAAGCGCTGAATACTTCCAGTGCCTTTTTTCTGTCCTCAGCCTGAGTGTCAACAACGATTGTCTTCTCCCCCGCTCCCCTTTCGCAGGGCTGAACTACCCAGGGACAGCCTGTCTTTTCAACAAGGAAACCCCGGATCAGGGGAGCAATGAGCAGTTCCTTATCCATATATACTTCTCCTTCCGATTTCGGCAAACGCCTTTATCCGCTCATTCAAGTCTCTGTCCGCCAGAGGATCCGCGGGGTTGAAAAGCCCCCGGCCGCTCTCCGCGGAGGCAAGCCTTTCATGGGCAGCCAGAGCCCAGGTACTGTCCAGAAGCATGGCGAATTCGCTCTTCCGTATCTCCGGGCAGTTGAAGCCCTGCCGGGGACTGTTTATATCCACCCCGGATATTTCGATAAAGCCTGATTCTTCACAGAGCCTGTGAAGGCGGGCAAGCTGTTCTCCGGTATTCCGGGGAGGCATGTAGGTGACGCCGAGAAAGCCCAGAGATCGAAGACGGGGCATGAGATCCTCAATATAATCATCCTCAAATTTTTCCGCCTTCTTGTCCCCCGTCGGGGATTCCCCAACGTCTCCAAGATAGGCATACGAGGGAACGGCATTAATCGAGCGGGCAAAATCTGTCACCTTTTCTACGGGAGGACACTCATGTTCATCCGGCTGAATATACATCCTGTCATTGAAGGAACTCTTGAGCAGGCCCAGAAGGTCATAGGCATAGAAAGGGTTGCCGGCATCCGACAGCATCGCTGCGCTTTTCCCCGAAGGGGCAAGATCAAGCCTGTCTTTGATAAACGCAAGCAGGGTTTCTCCCTTCCCGGCCTCTTTTATAAGGGAAAGGGAGAGCGCGTAGAGAATATGCCGCTCGGTTACGCTTCCCCCGCGGGCCGCCATGGAAAGGGGAACAATATCCCTGTCATAGGAGAGTTCCGCAATCCCCGCTGCAGAAAGAATACCGTTGAGCCTTTTTGTCATAAGCCTGTTCCGCCGCTGCCGGGCCTCTCCCAGGGGAACAAGAAAATCATGTATCCTGCCTGCCTGCCCTCCGGGAACCCCCTGTATGGTCATGTAGACAATCCCCGCGGAATCGGGACTGTTGATCTTCCGTTCCGCAAATTCGGTATGCCTGAAGCTTACCCGCAGTTCCAGGCCTGTTACGCAGCCTATGTGCAGAATCTCTGCCGCGGCCTTCATTTCCTCCGCGGCGGCATAGGAATCGTGATCCACCGAACCGGCGGCCTCAAGCCCCGCCTGCCGGGCTTTCAGCGCGGCCATGGAAGGGGTATAGGGACTAAAACTGTAAATGGTATGTATATGGTTGTTTATCTCCCCGCAGAAGGGCGGCATTGAGGCAAGGCCGCCGCCGCTGGCAAAACAGCGCAGGGCCTCAATCCTCTCTTCGGGCAGGGCCGCAGGATCATTGATACATTCGGGAATACCGGAAAACTTCGTTTTCTGTTCGATTGAATTTTCAGGTGTAGTGATACTGCTCATACACCCAGCCTGGTTTTGCGGAGTATCTCACCCGTGGTCTGCACGGTAGAGGGACTGTGCCCCTTCAGCGGCAGAATCCGCTCATGAACGGTATCCACGATCCATTCGGCCTGGGGGAAGAAGTACTCTTCACATTCAGGCGCCGGTGTTATCCAGTTGCGACTTCCCACCACGGCAACCGGGGCATCCAGGTAATCAAAGGCAAGCTGGGTTACATTGGAAGCCACGTTATGAAGGAAGGAACCGCGTTCCACGGCATCGCTTGCCAGAACCAGGCGGCCTGTCTTCTTCACCGACTCAAGTATCTTTTCATAGTTCAGGGGATTGATGAAACGCAGATCGATTATCTCCGCCTCAAGCCCGTAGTTTTTCTCCAGGATCTCCGCCGCTTTCAGGGCCGTGTAAAGCGTTGCCCCCAGAGTTGCAATGGTAATATCCCTGCCTGTTTTCCGTATCGCCGGTTCGCCTTCGGGTATCTCATAGTAAGTCTCGGGAACACCGCCCTTTTCAAACTGTTCACCCCTGTCGTAGAGAAGCTGACTTTCAAAGAAGATGACAGGATCAGTACCCCTCAGGGCAAGGTTGAGCATGCCCTTGGCGTCGTAGGGAGTGGCGGGAAACATCACCTTGAGCCCCGGTATGTGGGCCACGATGGCAGACCAGTCCTGACTGTGCTGGGCGCCGTATTTGTTCCCCACGGAAACCCGTACCGTAAGGGGCATCTTCAAAAGTCCTGCGGACATGGACTGCCATTTGGAAGCCTGGTTGAAGATCTCGTCTCCCGCACGGCCCATAAAATCGCAGTACATCAACTCTACCACAGCCCTGCCGCCGCACATCGCATAGCCCACGCCGGAACCCACGATGGCGCCTTCCGAAATGGGACTGTTAAAGAGCCTGTGATATGGCAGGGCTTCGGTAAGCCCCCTGTACACGGCAAACGCGCCGCCCCAGTCCCTGTTTTCCTCTCCCCATGCGGCCATGCTGGGGTCAACAGTAAACCTGTGGAGCATGGCTTCAAAAAGCGCGTCCCGGAGCTGAAACATCTTGTTTTTGCTTACAGGTTTTCCTTCAGCATCGTAGGCGTAACGGGCCTTGTCCTTCAGGGCCTTTACCCTGGGATTCTCCGGGCCTGCATCCAGCAGATCCGGCTTCCCCTCTTCAAGCTTTTCAAGTTTCTGATTGGAAAACATGACGC
This sequence comes from Treponema sp., assembly GCA_031281925.1. Classification (GTDB taxonomy): domain Bacteria; phylum Spirochaetota; class Spirochaetia; order Treponematales; family Breznakiellaceae; genus JAIRNJ01. The sequence continues at coordinate 4,719 of JAITES010000215.1, forward strand.
TCTCGATAAAGGCCGCGGGAGCCCTGGGGCTTTCGGCGTCGTTTGTTGCAAGACGCACAACCGCCGCCAGTTTTTCGGTAATAAAACTGCGCAGATTTTCTGTTTCGGCGGAATTTATCACCTTGTTCTTTTCAAGGTATTTTGCATATTCTTCGATGGCATCGGCGGCCTTCCAGGTTTCAACTTCTTCCTTTGTACGGTAGCTTGAAGCATCCGAAGGAGAGTGGCCGGAAATACGGTAGGTAATGGTATCCAGCAGCACGGGGCCATTGCCGCCAAGCAGTATCTCTTTCTTCCGGGCAATGGCGTCGGCCACGGCAAGGGGATTGTAGCCGTCAACCCGTTCGGCATGCATGTTGTCGGGATTGACCCCGGCGCCTACCCGGGCAAGCATCTGGTAGCCCATGGTTTCTCCGTTGGTCTGCCCTCCCATCCCGTAGAAGTTATTAAAGAAATTGTAGAGAATCGGCGGAGCGCCATGAGGCCCGCTTTTGGGCCACAGAGTCTTGTACTGATCCATGGCGCCCAAACATATCGCCTCCCATACGGGGCCGCAGCCCAGAGCAGCGTCCCCCACATTGGATACGACAATGCCGCCCTTGCGGTTTATCCGCTTGTAAAGAGCGGCCCCGGTAGCGATGTCCGCCGAGCCTCCGACAATGGCATTGTTGGGCATGGAACCGAATGGCAGAAAGTATGCATGCATGGAACCGCCCAGGCCGCGGTTAAAACCGGCCTTGCGCGCGAATATCTCGCCGAGGGCTCCGTAGAGCACGAAATTCTCCGCCAGATCCTTTACGCTTTTATGCGGTACTTTTTCCGCCATCCTGAGCGTATCGCCGCCGAGAAATTCCTTCATTATCGTTTCAAGGTTTTGCTCATCCAGCTTTTCTACCGCGGAAAGGCACTTTGCCAAAAGTTCTCCGTGACTCCGGTGGGAACCAAAGATAAAATCCTCTGTCCCCAGATTGACGCACTGCCCGACAGCAGCGGCTTCCTGTCCCATGGACAGATGCGCCGGCCCCTTGTGGTTGTACTCAATCCCGTTCCAGCTTCCCTGGATCTTGAAGCTGTTCATCATGTTTTCAAACTCACGGATAACGATCATGTCGTAGAGAATACGGACAAGCCCTTCCTTTCCATAGGTTTTGAGTTCGCTCTCAAAATTATTTTTGTACTGGTTTACCGGAATATCTTTGATCTTGATAAATCCGCTTTTCCTGACTTCCGCAGGATCTACAACTATTGACTTGGGCATAATTCCTCCTAATAAGAACCACTTTAAATTCGCTTTTCCCGCAGGGCGGGAACACGCTCACGCCGGTTCGCAAAGCAACGCCTTACGAAACGACACTCCACGCGGCTTCGCGCAAGAGCTCACAGACACTGGGATGGGGAAATATCATTTCCCTGATGTCCGCGACACGGTTTTCGTTTTCGATCAGGGCGGCCGCGCCCCAGATCATCTCCGAAGCATAGGGGCCCAGAACATGAACGCCGAGCAGCATGTCTGTTTCCTCATCGGCAATCAGCTTCACCATGCCGGGGGCTTTCGTTCCGTTTTCCGCCAGAAAACGCCCGGAAAGCAGCATTGGTACCGCGGTTTTTTTTATTTTGATGCCTTTGGCAAGGGCCTCGTCTTCCGTAAGACCGACACCGGCGGCTTCAGGGATACTGTAAACCGCCCAGGGCACGGCATTGTAACGCATCCTGTCGGCAGAAACAGTACCGTCCAGAAAGGCGCAAATATCCTTTACCGCGACTTCCGCCATGCGGTAGGCCGAATGGGCCAGCATGCTCCTGCCGTTCAGGTCTCCGACGGCCCATATACCGCTTATGTTGGTACGCATCCTGTCATCCACGGTAACACCCCTGGCGCTTATGTCGATACCGGCCTCCTTCGCTGCCCAGGAAGCGGTTTCCGGTCTCCGCCCAACAGCCATGAGCACCATTTCTGCGCTTACCGAAACTTCCTTTCCGTCTTTGGCGTTAAAGAAAACCGTTCCTTCCTCAAGCCTGCTTACCCGGCAGCCCAGATGAAATGTTACATTCCTGAGGGAACGGCGCATCAGGGGGGCAAGCTGTTTATCCATGGGAGGGATGATCTCGTCCAGCATTTCCACTACGGAAACCTCAGTTCCCAGAGTACCAAAGAGACTGGCAAATTCAATGCCGATTACCCCGCCCCCGATGACGCAGAGCGTCCTGGGCACTTCCTTCACCGAAAGGAGAGCCGTTGAATCCAGCACCCTGGGATTATCCTTTACCCCGGGAATGGGCGGCATGGCGGGAACGGAACCTGCGGCGGCCAGAACAGCCCTCGTTTCATACAGCGTTTGAGCGCCGCTTTCCTCGGTCACCCTCACTGCCCTTCCCGCTCCTGCAGCCTCAACGACGCCTGTGCCCTTTACCACATCCACATGGAAACGCTTCATCTGGGACGCCACACCGGAACGCAGTGTTTCTACCACCTTCTCCTTCCAGGCCATCATCTCCGCAAGATTGAAAGACAGTTTTTCCGCGTGAACGCCGAATTGCCCCGCCTCCTCCGCATGGAGATAATGCTTTGCCGAATTGAGAAGCGTCTTCGTGGGAATGCAGCCCACGTTAAGACAGGTTCCGCCCAGATACTGCCTTTCAACCAGCAGCACCTTCTTCCCTTCATGACCGAGCCGTTCAGCGGCAACATAGCCTCCCGGTCCCCCGCCTATGACAATCACATCGTACATAAATTAAAAACTCCTGAGCTTGTTCCAAAAATTAAAGCCTTGAAACAAGCCTCCTGTTAAAACTTATTTCATAACGCGACGCATTATGAACAGACTCTATTTGGCGAGCCACAGATCAATATCTTTGACTGCGGCGGCAAAAGCCTTGAGAAATTCCGCTGCCGGAGCCCCGTCCACCACCGCATGATCGATGGTAAGACTCAGCCCCAGATGGGGGAGAATTTCGTAGTTGCCGGGAGAAGTTTCCGCGGGCCTGGGAAGAATACTGCAGATCCCCAGAATGGCAACCTCGGGTATATTGATCACCGGAGTAAAACTTTCGATGCCGGTATTGCCCAGATTCGTTACCGTCAGGGTTGAACCGTGGAGATCATCCGGCGAAACCGATCCGGAACGGCAGGCCCCGGCCAGTTCCCGCGCCTTTGCCGAAATCTCAAGAAGCGACAGAGTTTCTGCGTTTCTGATAACAGGCACCATAAGCCCCCTGGGAGTGGAAACCGCCACACCCAGATGAACGGTACGGAAACTGCGCAGAGTGTCCCCCAGCCTGTGCGCATTCATATAGGGATAGAGCGGCAGAATCCTGGAAACGGCAAAGAGGAGCAGATCATTTATTGTAATTTTATTCAAACCCAGTTCCGGATCACTTGCCTTGAAACGTGCACGCAGGCCCAGAAGATTAAGCGCGGGCGCGGAAGCGTTAAGCGTAAAAGCCGCAGTATTACTGTGGGATTCCATCATCTGATCGGCAATGAGTTTGCGTATCCCCTTTACAGGCGCATCGCTGTACTCAGACCCGGCAAAGCCCGCCGCAGGGCCCTCCCCGGCAAAACCGGTTTTCTTCAGATCCTCCGCCGTAATTCGCCCGCCGATACCGCTCCCCGCAGTAATACTACCGGAAGTCTCCCCCGCAGCAATCCTGCGCCGCAGTTCCGCCTTTGCCGCTTCCGTCAACGGAGGACGGCCCGCAATGGATGCGGCCACATCGGCCTCAATGATCCTGCCGCCGGGCCCGGAGCCCGATGCAATGGCGGAAAGATCCGCCGCCTCCCTTTCCGCGAATTTCCTCGCACGGGGAGAGACTGCGGAAACAGGGTTCTCTGTCAAACCGCCGGTTTGTGAGATACTACCGGATACAGAGCCGGCCCCACCGCCTGAACCGGCCTTAACAGCGCCTGAACTTCCGCCGTCTGAACCGGTCTGACCAGCGCCGCCTGACGACGCAGCCGCTTCCTTCCCGGCCTCAACCCCGGCCGCCGGAGCCTGTTTCCCCGCGGCGTTCAGCGCTGCCTCCCAGGATTCACCCGCTTCACCCAGCACCATGATGGGCTCCAGCACAGGAACATCGTCCCCCGCCTCCCGGAGAATCTTCAACACTGTTCCTGCGGCCCCCGCGGGCACCTCGAAAGTAGCCTTATCGGTTTCCACCACACAGACCGGAAGATCGGCAGCAACCGCATCCCCTTCCTTCACTTTCCATTCGCCGATGATACAGGACTCTACGGTGTTTCCCTGCCGCGGCATAATCAATACATGGGCCATAAAATCACTCCTATAAGTTGAGCTTGTTCCAAAACTCAGGTTTTTTCGGAACAGCGACAATTCTATTTCAATTTAAACCAGAACCGCGTAACAAGACTGTCTCTCTCTTCCCGAACGGCAGCAATATTACTGTCATTTTTCATTTCCCTCGCGGCGCCGGCGGCAATACGTGAATCGGTAATCACGGCATCCGCCCCGGAGAGAGGCATAAAAGTCACCGCACCCGTCCGCATGTACTTGTCCGCGTCGGCAAGCAGAATAACTGCGGCCGCCTTCTCCCTCATCACCTTGATAATCTCTCCCCCCTCAAGGAGATTTGTAGTAATACCGTGCCTCGGCCCAAAACCATCAGTCCCCACAAACGCAAAACGCACATTGAAACGCCGTATGGTTTCTGTCGCAATGGGCCCCACAAAAGATTCGGTACTACTGCGGAACTCTCCACCGGAAAGCGTAACCTTGAGGGAAGGATTGTTCTTTGCCGCATTGAAAGCCAGCGCGGAATTGGTGATTACGTGCACGTCCCGCTTCCCGGAAAGATAACGGCACAGCAGCGCGACAGTCGTCCCCGCCTCCACCATGATCGTGTCGCCGTTCTCCACCAGCGCCGCAGCCGCCCTGGCAATGTTTTGCTTCTCCTCGAGCCGCAGATTCTGCCTCTCCAGAATATGGGGATGCACCGAAGCCACCGCCCCGCCGTGAACCCGGCTCAAAAGCCCCTTCTTTTCAAGACTGCTCAGGTCGGAACGAATCGTCACCTCCGACACGGAAAGATCCCGGCTCAGATCCGCCACCGAAATAGCCCCTTTTTCCATCAAAGCATCAATGATAATCCGCTCTCTTTCCGCAAACTCTGTCATTGCTTTCAGTTATACCACAACCCGCAAATAAAAAGCAAGTAAAATGAAAGAATTTCGTAAGAAATTCAAATTTCTCAAGGGTTTTGAGGGGGGACGGCATAAGCTCCACGATGCCCTCGGAAAGTTGCAGTTTCCCGGGTCGTGTGGTATGCTTATGATCTGATGAAGAACCCAGAAGCAAGCTCCGGAGTATGAAGGCGGGCCTGGGAATCAGGAGGATTAAAGGTGCTTCCAATTGAATTGCAAACATTGGTCAACAATTTTCACGACCAGATAGAAAGCTACAGAAATTCCTCATACAACGAAACCCAACTCCGCCGTGATTTTCTTGACAAGTTTATCAAAATCCTTGGTTGGGACGTGGATAACGAAAAAGCCTATCACGAATCGTTCCGGGAAGTAATCCACGAAGACCGTATTCGCATAGCCGGACAGGCAAAAGCCCCCGACTACTGTATCCAGAGCAACGGCGGCCGTCTGTTCTACATTGAGGCAAAGAAGCCCTCAGTAAATATCCATGACGATCCGGCTCCGGCCTTTCAGATCCGGCGCTACGGCTGGACCGCGAAAATGCCGGTCTGTCTTTTGACGGATTTTCATGAATTTTCCGTGTACGATACTGGCGTCAAGCCGAAAGCCACCGATGATCCGGGCGTAGCGCGGATATTTTATTGCCGTTACGACGAATTGGATATACACAACCCCAAATATCCTGATACTCAAAACAACTGGGATTTTCTTTACGGACTGTTTTCCAAAGAAGCGGTTTATAAAGGTTCCCTTGAAAAATTCAGAACATCGAATAAAAAGAAGGGAACCCAAGAGGTTGACCAGGCTTTCCTTGAGGAAATAGAACACTGGCGGGAACTCCTGGCGGCGAACATATCTTTGCGGAACGAACTGACCGAACGGCAGTTGAATTACGTGATCCAAAAAACCATTGACCGTGTTATTTTTCTGCGAATCTGCGAGGACCGGGGCATAGAAAGCGCGAATGTCTTAAAAACAATTGCCGATAGTAAAGATGTATACAAGCATCTTTTGAACCTGTTTATCTCCGCCGATGAAAAATTCAACTCCGGGCTTTTTCATTTCCATAGCGAAAAAGACATTGACGAACCCCCCGATACCACGAGCGAGACTCTGACTGTTGACGACAAAGTTTTGAAAGAAATAATCGGCAGCCTGTATTACCCCGCGCCATACGAATTTGCGGTATTACCCGCGGATATTTTGGGTTCCATTTATGAGCGTTTCCTGGGAAAAATTATCAGAATGACCAGCGCGCACCGCGTAAAAGTGGAGGAAAAGCCGGAAGTCCGTAAGGCCGGCGGCGTGTATTACACCCCCCAATACATCGTCAAC
>JAITES010000072.1 GCA_031281925.1 Treponema sp.
AATCTCCTTGTGTTACAATAATCTTATCGATTGGGTTTATCAATACAACGGGCGCTCGTTCTGGGCAAATTTTTTAAGCGACACGGCTCCGCCGTGCATTTCCGGAACCTACCTTTCCACCACACCAATTTACCGGCGAAGAGACTTGAACTCTTACATCCTCGCGGACAGTAGATTTTGAGTCTACCGTGTCTACCATTCCACCACGCCGGCAAAGGCACGGCGTCAAGCCGTGTCTATTAAACAAATTCAGCATGCGTTAGCGCCAATGACCTCCACTGCACCGGTTAACGTGAGGCTGACTTTAGTCAGCCGTCTGCGCGCCGCCGGCAAAGGTAGTACCACGATACCAGACTTCAGGTTTTTTTTCAAGGAAGCGGCGGGCCGTGTCTATACAGTAAGCGGCTTTATGGGCAGGCGCTACATGATGTATTTGGATATTTCCTCGGCAGGGCCTTCTTCGCTGCAGAGGGCGGCAAGGCTTTCCGGGGTTGGGGCATTGCCGCTCAGCACATAGGAGATGAGGGCCTTGCGGGCCACGTTTTCTATCTGTCCGCCGGAAAAGTCATAACGGTCTGCCAGTGTTTTTGCGTCGTCGGGTGTCAGGGCGGGGAGCATGGTTCTCCAGATCCGTGTCCGCACCTCGGGGCCGGGGAGTCTGAAGTTGATCCGGTACAGGAAACGTCTCTCAAATGCCTTGTCAAGGTTATCCGCCATATTGGTGGCGGCGATCATGATTCCCGGAAAATTTTCCGTTTCCTCAAGCAGGATGTTCTGAAGGCTGTTGAACATTTGATCCACGGAACGGGAATCGGCATTGAGATGCACCCTGCGGCTCAGTATCTGATCCGCCTCATTAAAAAAGAGGATCGGCGCGGGTCCTCCCTTTTCAAGGCTGCGCCTGTAGTAAGCGAAGATCCTGCGTAGTTTCTTTTCACTTTCCCCTACCCACTTGTCCATTATCTCGGCCACATCCGCTTTCAGAATGGCCCGTCCGCTCCTGCGGGCAAGCTGGCAGGCGGTTTCCGTTTTTCCCGTTCCGGGAGGGCCCGAGAAGAGGCATACAAAACCGCTGTGAAGGCTGCTTTCCGCAAGTCTTGTCTGTACGGCCTTGAACTTTTCTTCTTCAAGAAGAGAGGAAAGTTCCAGAACCTGTTTTTCCTCTGCCGGGTTATAGAAAAGCGCTTTTTCCGGAATGTTTGCCGGGCTTTCCGGTCTGAAGGGTCCGGGCGCCCGCCTTCTGCGTCTGTCCACCCGGTCCAATTCCGGCAGCAGTTCCTGCTTGGCCTTTTCACTCAATTTGTAACAGGTATTATCGTACCAGCGGCGTCTGCCGCCTTTTACCATCGGCTGTTTCTCAATAAGATCCAGCCTGAACAGTTCATGCCCCTCACTGTCAAGCTGTTCCCTGATCTGCCGGTAAAGCACGGCGTTATCGTAGAGTTCCCGTTTGAAGGGGCTGGCTCTGATATAATCGTTGGGGGTTCCTATCTGCAGTTGACAGAAGTGCAGCAATAGTACCAGGCTGTCGTCATCCAGTTTGTAACTGCGCAGTTTCTTTACCATGGGAATGGATTTGCATGCTGCCAGAAGCTGTTTGAGGTCGGAAGTAAGCATGTTGTAACTAATCGCATTGTTGTAGCGCTTTTCATACAGATCTGCCAATGCCTCAAAAAAATCACCGGGATAAAACTGTTGATATCTTTCATTCCTGAATTTTTCTCCCTGTATAAGAGAGAATATTGCCCTTTCGGGAACCGAGTACATCGGATAACCCTCGTTCCGGGAACAGTTGATGAGTCCCTTTCTTTCAAGCTGGAGAAGATCGTCCCTATACTGAAGAAAATCAAGCTTCCGTATGTTCAGGACTCTGATAATCTCGTTGTCCAGGATACGGAAATCGTCATAGTTTGCCAGAAAGAATGTAAACAGGGCCGACTGCGTCCGTGTTATGCCGAAGTGCTGAGATATGCTGCGCAGATATTCTGCGGCCTCCCGGTAGAAATCCGCCGAAAGGCCCAGATGAAGGAGAAGATCAAAAACCTCCGCTACACGGTTTACAAGACCTGCCGGTTCATCCGAAGAAAGCCGCCGGATCTTTTCCGGCAGTTTATCAATCCGGTTAAGGTTGAGATCCAGCTTCCTCAGGGCCTTCATTCCGCCCAGGGCTTCCGGCACGGCATTAAGTCTGTTGCGGCTCAGATCCAGAGTCTCAAGTCTGCTCAAACCTTCGATATATTCCGGCAGTGAAGAAAGTTCATTCCCCCGGAGATTAAGGGATTTTAACTGGGGTATGCTGCAGATTACCCTGGGAAGGACGGCAAGACGGTTATTTGAGAGATCCAGATGCTGTAAAACATTGAAACGTTCAAACCATGGCGGAAGATCCTGCAGCCTGTTGTGCGCCAGGGTCAATTCCCCAATAAAGTTTCCATGTTCCAGTTCGGACGGTACTTCTTCGAGTCCCAGATCGGAAAGATCAAGCTCCGTCTCCCAGAGATCCACACACTGTTCTATCCGGCGGCGGGCTTCTTTCAGACCCGCATCAAGAGAAATAAACTTCATGTCATTTCTCCTTTATAAGCCGTACAGGGTGATCCTCCGCGGAGGATCCGGTCAATTTGCAAATCATGGATTTTCCTTCTTGACCACATACAAGGTATGTGAAACCGGGGCCATGCCGCCTTTTTCAAGACAGCATCTCAAAGAAACAAAACAAGGCTAAATTTTCTAAATATAGTAAGACTTGATCTCCCCCTCCCCTAATTAAAGCCTGTCTATAATGTAAGCGGCTTTATAGACAGACACTGATTAGCGTATCCCTATAAATATACAACAAATCACCCTGCATTGTCAATGTTTTCATGGCTGTTTTAAAACTTTAATTTTGGGGGCAGTTTCCCTCAATTTAGTGCGGCGCAGCCCTGGCTGGATACCGGTATTCTTGTGGTTTTCGGAACATTATGCCAAAAAGGCGGTGCCTTCCTGCCTTCCTGCCTCCAGAGCCTCCAGAGCCCTGGGGCGGCCGCCGTGCGCCAGGATCACCGGTATACCGTAGGAGACGGCCAGTTCCGCGGCATCAAGCTTGGTGCCTATGCCCCCTGTGCCGAAATTATTGGCGCTGCCGATGCTGATGTCCTTCCTCACCAGGGCGATGTCCCTCACTTCCCGAACCAGTTCCGCGTCGGGGTACTCCTTGGGATTGCGGTTATAGAGGCCGTCAATATCGCTGAAGAGGACGAGAAGATCCGCGCTCCAGAGTATGGCCGACTGGGCTGCCAGTGTATCGTTTTCACCGATTTTAATCTCTTCAACAGAAACCGTGTCGTTTTCATTTATGACGGGGATGATCCCCTCATCCACCAGGGTAAAGAGGGTGTTCCTCATGTTGAGGGTACGGTTGTGATCGCTGAAATCATCCCGTGTAAGGAGGATCTGGGCTACATGGAAACCCTGGGCCTCAAAAGCCCTGCGCCACGCGTTCATCAGTTCAACCTGCCCCACGGCGCAGAGGGCCTGCCGGTAGTGGAGGTCGCGTTTACGGGCCCACTTGTCCATGGTGGAAAGTCCGGCCACCTGCGCTCCCGAGGAAACAACGGCTATCTGTTTGCCTTTCTTGAGAAGTCCTGCGGCCTGCTCCGAAAACTCTTCCAGAAACGTGTTATTCATCCTGCCGTCCGCATCGGCAAGGGTATTTGAACCGAACTTGAAAACTATCTTCCGGGACCGGGCGATTAAACCGGGTATCATTGGCGCACCTGCCCTGTACCGCTGATGCGGTATTTGATCGTGGTCAGGGCCTCAGGCCCCATGGGGCCGCGGGCATGGAATTTCTGGGTACTGATTCCCAATTCCGCGCCGAAGCCGAATTCCCCGCCGTCGGTAAAACGGGTGGACGCGTTGACATAGACACAGGCCGCATCAACTCCGGCGCAGAAATCCTGAGCATTACGGTAATCGTTGGTAAGAATCGCTTCCGAATGGCGGGTACCGTAACGATTGATATGATCCACCGCTTCATCAAGGGACGCTACCGTTTTTACCGCCAGAATATAATCCAGGTATTCGGTTTCCCAGTCCGACTCATCGGCACTCTTGAGTTCAAGACCGGCAGGAACCGTGTCTCCGATTGCGGAACGGGAAGCCGCGTCGCAGCGGAGTTCCACCCTGCCCGCAAGGCGCCTTGCCAGAAGGGGCAGCAGTGATTCTGCAATGTCCCGGTGAACAAGCAGTGTTTCTACGGCATTGCAGGCGCCGGGTTTCTGGACTTTTGCGTTTTCGATAATATCTACGGCGTTTTCAAGGGCGGCGCCGGAATCTACAAAGATGTGACAGTTGCCCTCTCCGGTTTCTATCACCGGAATCCTGGCATTCTGAACCACCCGCCGTATCAGATCCCGGCCTCCCCGGGGAAGAACAACATCGATCCGGCCCCGTGCGCCGAGGATCTCGTCTACTTCATCCCGGCTTCCCGAATCCGCCAGAGCCACGGCTTCCGGAATGCCGCCGCCTGAGGCAAGTCCTTCCCTGATGGCAGCCGTAAGGGCACGGTTTGAATTCAGCGCCGAAGAAGAACCGCGGAGCAGGATGGAGCAGCCGGCCTTGTAGGCAAGACCGGCAGCATCCACGGTAACATTCGGCCGGGATTCGTAGATGATCGCCGCTACGCCAAGAGGAACACTGATCTGCTCAACCAGAAGACCGTTGGGCAGAGTCCAGCCGCTGCGGAGTTTCCCTACCGGATCCTCCAGCCGGATCACCGTTTCGAGTCCTTCTATAATACCGTCTATCCGTTTGTCATTGAGCAGAAGCCGGTCAACAAGAGATTCCTTCATGCCGCCGGAACGGGCCTTCTCTACATCCAGAACATTTGCCGCAAGGATCTCCTGCCGCCGTCTGTCAATCATTGCGGCGGCTCCGCCAAGGGCCTCATCCTTCTGTCTCCGGGTCTGAAGGGCAAGCTTTACCTGGGCCTCTTTTAGGGATCTGAAAACGGAATCAAGGGTTGCCATGATTGGGGAGTGTATCACAAAGACAGGGGAGGAAAAAGGGCCGCCTGAAAACAAGTGAACCAAACATGAGGCGAAGATCCGTACAGTTCAAGAGCCGCAGCAGTG
>JAITES010000080.1 GCA_031281925.1 Treponema sp.
AAAACTGCGATTCTGGCAGGTTTTATGCTGACTGAAGAACTGCACCGGCTGCGGGCAGAAAATCCTGTAAAAGAAAACTTTACCAGCAGGCTTATCAAACAACTGGACGAAGCCCTGGAACGAAACAATATTAAATAGACATGCAGCATATTTTTCCGCTACATAACACGGTAAAACACTACGACTGGGGCTCTGCGGAATGGATTCCTGCGTTGATGGGGGAGAAAAACCCCCTGAAGGAACCCTGGGCGGAACTCTGGATGGGAACGCATCCCCTCGGGCCTTCCGGAGTTTTTTTTGAAGGCCGGGAAAGGGATCTTGGGGAACTTATCCGGGAGGAACCTGAATTTTTTCTGGGCGGGGAACTGTATAGGGCCTGGGGCGGCCTCCCGTTCCTCTTTAAGCTTCTGGCAGCGGAGAAGCCCCTTTCCATCCAGGCCCACCCGAGTCTTGAGCAGGCCGTGGAAGGCTTTGAACGGGAAAACCGGGCAGGCATATCCCTTGAGGCCCCGGAACGGAACTACAAAGACCGCAACCACAAGCCTGAGATAATCTGTGCGCTCACAGGATTTGACGCGTTATGCGGCTTCAGGGAACCGGGGAAGATTCGCCATTCTCTGGAATCCCTGACAAGACAGGCGGCTGTCCTGGAAAGGGATCTTGAACCGCTGATCCGGGCGGAAAATCTTAAAATTTTCCTGAAACGGCTCTTTGAACTCTCTGTGGAAACCAGAAAAGAGCTGACGGGGACACTCCGGGCCGGAATAGACACAAATCCCCCTGAAGCCGGGCCTTTCATGCGGCGTTTTGCGGAACTTTACCCGGATGATCCTGCGATAATAGCTCCTCTTTACCTGAATCTTGTCCATCTGGAGCCGGGAGAGGCCCTATTCCTTCCTGCAGGGGTTCTCCATGCCTATATTCACGGTTTTGGGGTTGAACTTATGGCCAATTCGGACAATGTGCTCCGCGGAGGGCTCACGTCCAAGTATATGGATCTGCAGGAACTCATATCGGTGCTGGATTTTTCAGCCTTTAGCGTGCAGATCCTGCACCCTGAAGAGAAGGCGCCGGGCATCCATGCCTATCCTTCCTTTACCGGGGAATTCAGCCTGGCCCGGCTTGATTCAGGGGGCCATGAAAGACTTGAGGCCCCCGCGGGCCGGCCCTGCATTGCAATAATCACCGGGGGAGAGGCGCTTTACCGCGCTTCTGATGCACAGATGCGGCTTAAACAGGGGCAGTCGATCTTTATCCCTGCGGGGGCGCCGGGAAGCTTCCAGGGGAACTTTAGCGCCTGCCTTGCTTCTCCTGGCAGTACCCCTGCGGAGAAGAGCCCCGATGCGGCGGGCGGGAATGGGTAAAGGCTCCCCTTGAAGATCTATGTGGATGCCGATTCCTGCCCCAGGGCCTGCCGGGAACTGATACTGAAACGGGCCGGAAAACAGGGGCTGACCGCGGTTTTTGCGGCCAACCGGCCCATTCCGGGGGTCTCCGGCGAAAACACCGTGATGGAACTCTGCGCTTCCGGGGAAGGGGCCGCGGATGACCGTATCGTGGAACTTGCCGGGCCTGAGGATCTTGTCATCACGAGGGACATTCCCCTGGCTTCAAGGCTGGTGGATAAGGGCATTGCCGTACTGGACGACAGGGGCAGAAGCTATACGGCAGAAAACATTCGGGAACGGCTGTCCATGAGGAACTTCATGGTGGATCTGGCGGAAAGCGGCCTGGGGATGGAACGGAACGCCGTATACGGCAAAAAGGAACTCAAGTCCTTTGCCGATGCGTTTGACCGGGCTCTGGCGCATCTGCCGAAGCCCTGAATATTTGACTTGTTCCAAATCCGGACGCTCCTCAGCGTTCCGGATACATGCTTTGGATCTGCTTGATGCTTGGGAGGGCTTCAAAGAAGCATTCTACCAGTTCAGGATCAAACTTATAGCCCGACATTTTTTTGAGTTCCTCAAACACCTGCTCTTCATTCCAGGGCTCCTTGTAAACCCGTTTTGAGCAAAGGGCATCGAAAACATCGGCGAGGGCTACAATACGCCCGGAGAGGGGAATCTCCTCACCTTTGCGGGGAATAGCCTTCCCTTCGGCATCGGCCTTTATGGGAGGGAAACCTTCCTTGAAGGGGTCAACCCAGCCGGGGTAGCCGGTGCCGTCCCAGTTTTCATGATGGGTAAGGGCAATATCCAGGGCCATCTTGTCGGTTTCGGAACGGATATTGCTGAAAATCGCCGCGCCTTCAACGGTGTGGGTCTTCATGATCTCGTACTCATCGGGAGTAAAACGGGCGGGTTTCTTAAGGATCACATCGGAAATAGCTACCTTCCCCAGATCGTGGAGCAATGCCGCGGTTTTAAGGTTATCGCAGAAGTGTTCCCGTTCTTTTTCGGAAACTTTATGGCGGAAAGCCCAGCGATTGTAGATCTCCGCCGTATAGCCTGCCACACGCTTGACATGGGTTCCTGTTTCCTTGGGGTCCCTCATCTCCGCCAGCTTGTTCATCCTGAGGAGCATTTCCTGCTTGTCCAGCGCCTGTTCCAGAACGGTAGTGGCGGTAGAGGCAAAATGAATGATGAGGAGTTCGTCGTCCGATCTAAAAGGAATGGTATTGCCGTCCTCATCCTTGGCGTTGAGCATCTGGATAACTCCCAAAAGATCCCCCTTGGCGGTAACCAGAGGGAAGGTAAGGGAAGAAATCGTCTTATAACCGGACAGTCTGTCAAAGGAAGGGTTAAAAGAATAGGGCGTACCCTCAGGAATGTGATACATATCAGGAACATTAACCGGTTTTTTGGTGAGACCCACATAGCCTGAGATGGTTTTTTCGTTTATGGGCACGGAAAAGAAAGACATAACCGGCTTCTGGCCCGGGGGAAGATCCGCATCGGTAGTATCATTCTGGGCAAATTTGATGGCAAGTTTGTCAATCTTGTTCCCTTTTTCTTCAACGGTTATTTTTTCGTAAATTGAACCGGCATCGGCATGAACCACCTTGCGGGCTTCAAGCAGAATCCGTTCCAGAAGGATATCAACATCTTGAATTTTGGTTAACTCAGAATCCAGCTGAAGAATGCTTCTAAAATCCGTATTAGATCGGAAGAGC